>JAGQRJ010000387.1 GCA_020425635.1 Planctomycetota bacterium
CAGGCGGGGGGCTCCGCGCAGGCGGGGGGCTCCGCGCAGGCGGGGGCTCCGCGCAGGCGGGGGCTGGGCTGGCAGGCGCGCCCGGTCGGGGCCGAGCTCGCCTCGGGCCGGACCTCTCGCGCTGCCTCCGCCCTCCGCGTCGACCGGCTCCGTCGCTCGGCTCTGCGGCGCAAAGGTCAAGCGTGCTTGGATTTCCGCCCAACCTCGGGCAGAATCCGCCGAGCATGAAAGTCGCCATCACGCATACGCGCTACACCTTTCAGGGCGGGGTCGAACGCTACGCCTACGACCTGGTCCGGCGCCTGGCCGACGCCGGGCACGAGGTGCACTACTTCTGCAACTTCTGGGACGAGCACGTCGACCCGCGGGTCAAGCTGCACAAGGTGCCCAACACCTGGAAGCAGATCCGCTTCATGAAGGTGTGGAGCTTCGACCGCTGGCTGAGCCGCAACGTGCGGCGCGAAGACTTCGACATCGTGCACGGCTTCTCCAAGAGCTCCTTCCAGGACATCTACACCGACGGCTCCGGGTGCCTGCTCGACTACCAGACCTACTCGATCGACGAAGCCGGCGGAGGGGCCCTCAAGAAGAAGGTCAAGCGGGCGAGCCTGCACCAGAAGCACGTGCTCGCGATCGAGAAGCGCCGCTTCACCCGCGGCAACTTCCACCGGATCGTCGCCATGAGCGACCTCGCGGGGAACCAGATCAAGGCGCGCTACGGCCTCACCGACGAAGAGGTGATCACCCTCTACAACGGGATCGACGTCGAGCGCTTCCACCCCGAGAAGCGCGGGCTGTGGCGTGACGAATACGTCGAGCGGCTCTCGCTCCCGCCCAACCCCTTCCTCGTCCTCTGCGTCGGGCACGACTACCGGCGCAAGGGCGTGCCCGCGCTGATCCAGGCCGCGGCCAAGGTCAAGGAGCGCGGCGGGCTGCCCGGGGGGCGCCAGCTCAGGGTGTGCGTCGTCGGGCGCGAGACCCACCACTTCGAGCGCGAGCTCGCCGCCGAGATCAAGCGCCTGGACATCGTCGAGAACGTCCGGCTCTACGGCACCCAGGACCTCGTCGACCGCTGGCACGGGTTCTCCGACCTGTTCGTGCTCCCCACCCGCTTCGACGCCTTCGGCAACGTGGTCCTCGAGGCCATGGCCACCGGCGTCCCCGCCCTGGTCAGCGTCCGCGCGGGGGCGGCCGAGGTGATCGAAGACGGCAAGACCGGGTTCCTGCTCCAGGACCCCGACGACGCCGACGCGATCGCGACGCGGATCATGACCCTCGCCGGCGACGAGCCCCTGCGTCAGCGCATGGGCGACGCCGCCCGCGAGGCCGCCGAGGCCCTCAGCTGGGACCGGCACTTCGAGAAGATGTTCGCGCTCTACGAAGAGGTCCTGGCCGAGAAGCGGCAGACGGCGGCGGTCTAGCCCCGAGAAGCCATGGCGGTCCTGCGCATTTTGCACCTGAACACGGAGCCCACCTGGCGCGGCGGAGAGCAGCAGCTGCTCTACCTCCTCGACGGGCTGGCCGAGCGCGGCGTGGCCTCGGAGCTCGTGAGCCAGCCGGGCAGCCCCATGACCGAGCGCGCGCTGGCGCGCGGGCACGTGGTGCATGAGCTGCGCATGCACGGGGAGGCCGACCCCCTCGCGATCTTGCGCCTGCGCGGGATCATGAAGCGCGGCTACTTCAGCTTCGCCCACGCCCACACCTCGCACGCCCACACCCTGGGCGCGGTGGCCGCGGCGAGCCTCGGCCGCCGACGCCCGCGCATGATCGTGGCCCGGCGCGTCGACTTCTCGATCTTTCGCCGCTCCTTCTTCGGGCTCAACCACCTCAAGTACCTCCACGGCGTCGACCGCTACATCACGGTCTCCGAGGCGATCAAGCGCGTGCTGATCGCCGACGGGGTCCCCGCGGCGAAGATCGAGTGCGTGCACTCGGGGATCGACGTGGGCCGGATCGTGCGGGCCCCCGAGCGCACCGCGGCGCTGCGCGCCGAGCTCGAGGTCCCCGCGGACCACAAGCTGGTCGCCAACGTGGCCCACATGGCCGACCACAAGGGCCAGCGCTACCTGCTCGAGGCGGTGCCCGCCGTGCTCGCGGAGCACCCGCGGACCACCTTCGCGGTGGTGGGCGACGGCGAGCTGCGCGCGGACCTCGAGCGCCAGGCGCGCGAGCTCGGCGTGGCCGACCGGGTGCGCTTCCCCGGCTTCCGCACCGACGTGCCCTCGCTGCTCAAGGCCCTCGACGTGTTCGTCATGCCGAGCCACATGGAGGGCCTCGGGACCAGCGTGCTCGACGCCATGGCGGCGGGCACCCCCGTGGTCGGCACGGAGGCCGGGGGCATGCCCGAAATGGTGCACGACGGCGAGACCGGGCTCCTCTGCCCGATCCGCGACGGCGCCGCGATCGCGCGCGCGATCAACCGCTACCTCGCCGACCCCGAGCTGGGCCGGCGCCTGGCGCGCAACGCCTTCGCCCTCGTGCAGCGCGGCTTCTCCACCGACGCCATGGTCGAAGGCACCCTGCGCGTCTACCGCCGCATGCTCCGCGAGCGCCCGTGAGCAAGCGCAAGCGCGACCGCGCCAGCCTCGAACCGCTGCGCAAGCTGGCGCCCTACGTGCGCCCCTACCGCGGCTGGATCGCGGCCCTGATCGCCTCGGCGGTGATCATGGCCTCCAGCGACGTGGGCCGCGCGCTCCTGATCGGCCCCCTGCTCTCGGAGGTCTTCCTTCAGGCCTCGACCGACCCCAAGCAGGAGCTCGCCGACCGCTCGCTGGCCAACGACGCAGACCCCGCGCAGGTCGACGCGCTCGAGGCGGCCAGCGTCGCGCCGGTGGGCACGGCGCTCCAGGCCCTGCAGCGCAGCCCCGAGCTCCTCCCCGCGCCGCGCGCCGAAGATCACCCCGAGGCCCTGCTCGAGCTCTTCGAGCGCACCGCGGCGGCGCTGCTCGAGGTCGCCGACGAGAGCCCCGTCGACGACGCCCAGGCCTGGGGACAGATCGCGCGCGCGGTCGACCTTCAGGCGCGCGCCCAGGCGGGCTTGCCCACCGAGCTCGCCGCCGCGCTGAGCATGCGCGCGCGGCAGGTGGCCTACGGCGTCGCGCTCACCCGCGCGCAGCGTCAGCTGTGGTGGATCTTCTGGGCGGCGGTCGCCCTGGCCTGCGTGCTCGCGGCGTTCCAGTACCTCTCGCTCGTGCTCGCGCGGGTGCTCGTGGCGCGGGTCTACGTCGACCTGCAGAACAAGACCGCCGAGCACCTGCTGACCCTGCCCCTGGGGTTCTTCGAAGACGAGAGCCGCGGCGACCTGCTGAGCCGCGTCACCGCCGACCTCTCGCTCACGAGCCAGGTGGTCACGCTCCTGGTCAGCGACCTCCTGATCAGCTCGGTGCACATCACGATCCTGGTCGCGGGCGCGGTGTGGGTGAGCTGGAAGCTCTCGATCGGCCTGGTCGTGATCGGGCTGGGGGTCGTGCTCCCCGTGCGGGTGTGGGGGCGCAAGATCCGCAAGAACGCGCGCCGGCGCCAGGGCGCCGTGGGCAACGTGACCCAGGCGCTGCAGCAAATGCTCGCCGGGATCCGCGAGGTCAAGGCGTTCCAGCGGGAGGAGCACGAGGTCGCCTCGTTCCGCAAGCTGACGCAGCTGACCACCGACCACGAGGAGCGCACGCTCAAGTCGCGGATCGCGGCCAAGGCGTGGATGCAGTTCATGAACGACGTCATGGTGCCCATGGTGTTCCTCGCCGGCGGCGCGCTGGTCGTCAGCCGCACCTTCGGGATCGGGGTCGCCGAGTTCGGCGTGTTCCTCGGCCTCGTGGTGTGGATGTACATGCCCATGAAAATGGTCGGCGTCGCCTACAGCGCGCTCAACGACGCGATCCCCGCGGTGAACCGGGTGTTCCACCTGTTCGACCTGCGGCCGGCGGTGACCGACGCCGAGGCGGCGCTGCCCTACGCCGGGCTGACCCGCGAGGTGCGCTTCGAGGGGGTCAGCTTCGGCTACCGCGCCGACACCCCGGTGCTGCACGAGATCAGCTTCTCCGCGCCGGCGGGCTCGACCACCGCGCTCGTCGGGCGCACCGGGAGCGGCAAGTCGACCCTCGTCGACCTGTTGACGCGCTTCTACGACCCGGCCGAGGGGCGGATCCTGCTCGACGACACCCCGCTCAAGGACCTGCGGCTGACGTCGTTCCTCGCGCGCGTGGCGAGCGTTCCGCAGGACACCTTCCTGTTCAACGACACGGTCGCGGCCAACATTCGCTACGGCAAGCTCGACGCGACCCAGGAAGAGGTCGAGGCCGCCGCCCGCGCGGCCTGCCTGCACGAGGAGATCCTCGGCTTCCCCCGGGGCTACGACTTCGTGGTCGGCGAGCGCGGCTCGAAGCTCTCCGGCGGACAGGCGCAGCGGGTCGCGATCGCGCGCGCGTTCCTCAAGCGGCCGGAGATCCTGATCCTCGACGAGGCCATGAGCGCGCTGGACACCGACACCGAGCGCCTGGTGCAGGAGGCCGTGGAGCGGCTCGCGCAGGGCACGACCAGCTTCGTGATCGCGCACCGCTTGAGCACGGTCCGCGCCGCGGATCAGATCCTCGTGCTCGAGGAGGGCCGGCTCGTCGAGCGCGGGACCCACGACGAGCTCCTGGAGCGCGGCGGGATCTACGCCGACCTCGTGCAGCGCGACCTCGAGTAGCCAGCCGCGCGCGGCGCTCAGCTCGCGGTGGGGCCCTTCGCGCCATGGGCCGTGAGCCTGCGGGCCTTGCGCGCGACGTCGCGGGCCAGGCGCTTGGCCGCGGGGTCCAGTCGGGGCAGCTTGCAGTAGGCGCGCAGCACGCGCAGGCGGTCGGTCCGCGACCAGGCCGGCCCCGCCGAGGCCTGGAGCGCGGCGAGGTCTTTGACCCGCCACCTGCGCCGCGGCGTCCCCGCGCAGAGGAACACGCGCTCGCAGTCGAGCAGGCCGAGCCCGAGCTCGGGGTCGAGGAACAGGTTGTCGAGGTAGAGGTCGCGGTGCACGAAGCCCGCGGCGTGCAGGCGCCGCACGAGGACCCCCAGCGCGCGGGGCAGGGTCCGGGTCACGGGGACCCCCGCGCCCAGCGAGACCCCCGGGAGCTCGCGCAGCGCCACGAAGCTCTCGCAGCGCAGGCCCCGCAACGCGCGGCCCGCGGCCAGGGGCTCGGGCACGCGGAACCCCTGGGCGGCGAGGGCCACGAGGTTCCAGAGCTCCCGCAAGCCGGAGAAGGTCGGGTAGTTGAGCTTGAGCGTCGCGCGCGCCGCGACCTCGAGCCGGTTGAAGTGCCAGCGCTTGACGAACACCCGCCCCGCGCCCTCGTCGGGGAGCACGACCAACGACTTCACGCGGCCGCGGCGCTCCCCGGGAAGCGCCAGGGCCGCGGCCACGCCGTCGAGCCCGCTGCGCGCGAGGAAGGCCTCGGCGTCGGCCCGGAGCCACACCTGGTCGCGGCCCGACCCCCGGGTCAGGTAGCCGGGCGGGGCCTTCACCGCGGGGTCACCGCGGCGAGGGCTCGGTCCCGCGGATCCGCGCGATCAGCCAGGAGGTCGAGTGCGCCTTGGGGTCGCCCACGATCGCGATCTCCCCGCCGTAGCTGCGAACGGTCGGCCCCTCGGGCACGGTCTCGGGGTCGTATTCGGTGCCCTTGGCGTGGACGTCGGGCTTGAGCTTGAGGATCAAGCTGTCGACCGTCAGCTCGCTGAAGATCGTGACGAAGTCCACGCAGCGCAGCCCGGCGAGGAGCTCTGCCCGCTCCGACTCGGGCTGGATCGGGAGCCCTGGACCCTTGTAGCCCTGCACCGAGGCGTCGGAGTTGACCGCCACCACGAGCACGTCGCCCCGCGAGCGGGCGTCTACCAGCGAGCGCAGGTGCCCGACGTGCAGCAGGTCGAAGGTCCCGTTGGTCAGCACGACCCGCTTGCCCGCAGCCTTCAAGGCCTGGACCTCGGCTTGCAACTCAGCGTGGTCGCGCACGATCTTTGCGCTCTCGGTCATGGGGCACACTCTACTTGGTTTTCCTTCCTCCACGCGCCCGGGGCAGGCTTTGTTCCGCACCTGGCCCGCGGGCTCCGTCTGCGCAACACTCGGGCATGGACGCGGTGGGTGGCTACCGGATCGAAGGGGAGGTGGCGCGGGGCGGCGCGGGGGTGGTCTACCGCGCGCGCAGCCCCGAGGGCGCCCTCGTCGCGCTCAAGGTCCTGATCCAGGGCGGCTCGGCGGGCAACCTCGCGCGCTTTCGCCGCGAGGTCGCGGCCCTGGCGCGCCTGCACCACCCAGGGATCGTCGCGCTGCGAGACGCGGGCAAGACCGAGCACGGGCACCCCTACCTGGTCATGGACTTCGTCGAGGGCGAGTCCCTGGGCGCGCGCCTGACGCGCGGGCCCCTGCCCGTCTCGGTGGCGGTGGAGCTGATCGAGGCCGTGTCCGAGGCCCTGGCGGCGGCCCACCTCCAGGGGATCGTGCACCGCGACGTGAAGCCCGACAACGTGCTCCTTACGCCCGAGGGGCGCCCGCTGCTCACCGACTTCGGGCTGGCCATGGAGCGCTCGGGGAGTCACTCGCTGACCCGCGCCGGGAGCCTGCTGGGGACCCCGGGGTTCATGCCGCCCGAGCAGTGTACGGGCGAGCTCGAGCTGCTCGGCCCCGCCGCCGACGTCTACGCGCTGGGGGCCACCCTCTACGCCTGCCTCACCGGCCAGCCGCCCTTCGTGGGGCAAGCCTGGGAGGTGCTGCTGGCGACCACCGAGCAGGAGCCCGCCCCTCCCAGCGAGCACCGCGCGAGCGTCGGCCCCGACCTGGACGCGATCTGCCTGCGCTGCCTGAGCAAGTCGCCCGCCGCGCGCTACGCCGACGCGGGCGAGCTCGCCCAGGCGCTCCGCCGCTTCCTCGACGGCGCGGACTCGGGGCCTCGGGCGGTCCGTCGACCGCGCGCCTTCGCGCTCGGGGCGGGGGTCGCCCTGGCCGTCGTGGCCCTCGGCGCGCTGGGGGGCTGGCTCGCCCTGCCCGCGGCGACGACGTCCGTGGAGCTCGGCGAGGACGACGCGCCCGATCCAGCGGCCTTCGCGCGGCTCCTGGAGCTGGAGCAGGCGGACGACCCCCGGGGCGCGCTCGCGATCTCCGAGCCCCTGCTCGCCAAGCACCCCGAGCACGCGCTGCTCATGTCTCACGTAGGCCGCGAGCGCGTCATGCTCCAAGACCGCGCCCGCGGCATGCCGCTGCTCCGGCGCGCCCTCGCCCTCGCCCCCGACGACGCTCAGGTCTGGCTGAACTGGGCGATCGGCAACCTGGGCGTCGACGGCGAAGAGGCCGAGCGCGCGGTCGCGCGTTCGCTGAGCCTCGCGGAGACCGCCCAGGCGTATGCGGTGCGCGCGCGCCTGCGCGTCAACGTCATGGACCTCGAGGGCGCCCGCAGCGACCTCCGGCGCGCCGAGGCCCTCGACCCGGACTACGCCCACGTGGCCTCGACCTGGGCGGTGTATTACGCAGCCGCGGGGCAGCTCGAGAAGGCCTTGGAGCTGCTCGGACGGGAGATCGCCGAGCGGCCCAGCGCCGCGCGCTACCTCATGCGGGCGCAGCTCAGGCTCCGCGACCGGGGGGACCGCGAGCTCGCGCTGGCCGACCTGGACGCGTCCCTCGCGATCCGGCCCTTGCCCCAGGCCTTCGCGCTCAAGGCCCAGCTCCTCGAGCTGGCCAAGCGCTTTCCCGAGGCGGCGGAGGCCTGGACGGGCTTCCTCGAGGTCGCCCCGGACGCTCCCCAGGGCTGGACGGCGCGCGCGGTGCTGCGGGCGACCGAGCTCGGGCAGCCCGAAGCGGCCCTCGCCGACGCCCAGCGCGCGGCCGCCCTCGACCCGGAGGGGATCCAGGCCAACCGGGCGCTCTCCCTGGCCTACTGCAAGCTCGAGCGCGACGCCGAGGCGCTGCGGGTCATGGATTGGCTGGTCGAGCACGCGCCCGACCCCTCGCAATACCGCGCCCGCGCCCAGCTGCGCTTCAACCTGCGTGACTTCGCGGGCGCCGCCAGCGACGCCGAGGCCAGCCTCCGGGGCCAGCCAGACGACGCCGTGGCGGCGCAGCTCCTCGCCCGCGCGACCACGGTGCTCAAGCGCGACGACGCCCTGGAGCACGCCCGCCGCTCATACACCCTGAGCCCCGACGACCCCATGGCGCTCGAGGTCGTGCTCCTCGCCCTCTGGAACTCGAGGGCGCTGGAGGAGCTCGTCGAGCTGACCTCCGCGCTGCCCCGGGCGAAGGTCACGGGCGCGGTGCTCGCCTACCGCGGGGGGGCGTGCATGGAGCTCGGGCGCGAGGACGAGGCAGGCGCAGCGCTCGACGAGGCGCTGCGTCGTGACCCGAGCTGCACCCCCGCGTATGGCTTCCGCGCGGAGCTCGCCGTCCGCCGCGGCGACTACCTCGCGGCGCTCCCCGACTGCGACGCCGTGCTCGCCAAGCGCCCGAGCGCGCTGATCTATCTGTTCCGGGCTCGCGCCCACATGGAGCTCGGCGACTTCGCGCGCGCCCGCGCAGACCTCGCGCGCTTCGAAGAGGTCGCCCCCGAGCAGCTCTCGCCGGACGACGCAGAGCGGAGGCTGCGCGAAGCGCTTGCTAAGCTTGCCGAGCTCGAGGGGAGCTGACCCCCCTCCCCCGAGCGAGGACGCCCGTGCAGACCCGACTCCGACTTTCGCTCCTGACCTCGTTCGCGCTGCTCGCGCTCTCGTGCGGCTGCGCCAGCCGCCGCGTCGACGTGCACGAGACCGGCGAGGCGGTGTTCAGCGTGCGTCCGCGGAAGCGCACGGGAGACCCCGTCGCCCGGGCGCGCGCCGCGATCCAGAAGGCGGAGGACCCGGCGCAGTTCCTCGACGAGCGCGTGCGCTCCGGGTTCGCCACGAGCCTCGCGGGGGCGCTCCAGGTCGACCCCGCCGGGGTGCTCGTGGGTCAGGACCCCGTCGCCTTCCCGCTCCCCATGCCCGACGGGGTCCAGGTCGCCCTCGGCTACCGCTTCGCGCCGGCGTCCGTCCGGCAGGAGCACGCCTGGATCCGGGTGCGCTGCCCCATGACCGTGACCCTCGCCCTGCTCGAGGTGCCCGACCCGCGCTCGGGCAGCTACGACCGGCTCGCGGTGTGGTGCGCCCTCGGCTACCTCGCGCGCAGCCTGCAGGACGCCGGCTTCGAGCTGAGCGAGGACACGGAGGCCCAGCTCGCCGCGCCGCCCTTCGTGCCGGGGGACGCCGAGGAGTAGGTCCGAGGGAGGGGCGCCCCGGGGCCCCCTCGTCCCGGCGGGGGCTGTAGAATCAGGCCCCCACGACGGAGGAGAGTCCATGGCCAAGTCGGACGTCCAGATCAAGCCCGGGATCGTCAACAAGAGCCCGTTCTTCGTCTCCGACAAGCCCGCCGAGTTCAAGCAGACGATCGTCTACCGGGGCGACGAGGAGTTCCTCCACGTCAGCTTCCCCATGGCGGCGCCGTGGCTCTACGTGCTCCCCCAGCAGTTCACGATCGGCGGCGAGGACGACACCGGCGTGCGCCACCAGCAGTTCAAGATCTACGTGCAGCCCTCGCACCCGAGCTTCCCCAAGGGCAAGGACGTCGAGACCGAGATCAAGATCCACACCCGCACACCGAGCGGGCGCCAGATCCTCAGCCTCCCGGTCTACCTCCACGACGTGCAGCCGATCAAGGAGTTCGAGGGCGTGTTCTGTATCGACTTCGGCACCACGTCGTGCTGCTGCGCGTACATCGAGCACAAGGACGGCAGCGGCACCGTGGGCACGATCAAGTTCGACGCCGACGGCTGGCCCCCGGCCTTCGACAGCATTGGCTCGCTGCTCTACTTCGCCGACCACTCGAACCCCAACAACCCGGACTACGAGATCGGGACCAGCGCCATGCAGGCCTGGCGCAGCACGGGGTCCTTCGAGGAGGAGGGCTACAGCGACGAGCCGTCGCAGGGCCTCGCCGAGGACGTGCCGCTCTCGGCCTTCAAATACTCGGTCAAGCGCTACCTGGGGACCGAGGGCAAGACCTACGTGCTCAACAACGCGGTCAACGCCCAGGCGAAGCCCGCGTTCTACGACTACGGCAAGCTCTGCGAGCTCGTGATCCGCAAGGTCCTGCAGCAGGCCGAGGACAAGCTCGGGCGCAAGATCACCCAGCTCGTGGCGACCTACCCCACGACCTTCACCACGACGCAGCTCGACGCGCTGGTCAAGGTCCTCGGGCACCTCGGCTTCTCCCAGGAGAACGACACGCTCTGCCTGGCCTACGACGAGGCCAACGCCGCGACCCTGGCCTACTTCTACGAGGAGCTGCGCAACAACCCGATCCACACCCTGCGCGCGATCTTCACCCCGCCGAGCTACATCCTGACCTTCGACTTCGGCGGCGGGACCCTGGACATCACGGTGATCCAGCTCGACATTCACGAAGAGGGCGCGCGGCACGAGGTCCACACCGAGATCCTCGGCGTCGCGGGGACCAAGCACTTCGGCGGCGACAACATTTCGCTCGAGGTGTTCCGGATCCTCAAGGCCAAGCTCGCGCTGTTCATCGCCGAGGCGGGCATGGAGCCCGGCGACGTCGAGGACGTCGACGCCTACCGCGGCGCGCTCGAGGCGCTGCGGGGCGAGGCCGAGGCGATCCGCGCCGCGCTCAGCGCGGGGCGCGACCTCAACAAGAACTGGCAGGACATCATCAACGACGTCCTCCCGACCCGCTACGACGCCTCCAGCGAGGGCGACTCCAAGGCGCGTCGGCACTTCTTCGAGGTGTGGGACGCGGCCGACGGGCTCAAGAAGCAGCTCGGCACCCCGGACGCCAACGGCGACTACCCCGAGGCCGTGACCCTCGCGGTGCCGCTGCCGCACATTCAGGAGTACTCGGGGCTCGACTTCTCCCAGGTCGACGAGATCACGGTCGCCGGCGCCGAGCTCGAGCCGCGGCTCGAGCCCGTGCTGCGCGACGTGCTCGCCAAAGCCCAGCGCCTGATCCCGCCCAACCAACCCCTCGGGCTGGCGATCCTCTCGGGCAACTCGTCGCGGCTCCCGATCGTCAACCGCCTGGCCCGGGAAATGCTCAAGCCGCTGCACGTGCACTTCGACCCCAAGGGCTGCAAGATCGCGGTGGCCAAGGGCGCCTGCTTCGCGCGGCGCAACGAGCTCGCCCCCGCGCGGATCAAGTACAAGCTCGGGAACCTGCTCACGCGGCTGCCCTACGAGCTCTGCTGCAAGGTCGAGGGCGCGCCCCTCGAGCCCTTCTACGAGCGCGGCACCGACCTCCCGACCAAGGTCCCCTACGTGTTCGAGCCGCCGAGCGAGGTCAAGCTGCTGCACGTGTTCAGCCGCCTGAGCGCCAACGACGACCAACCCGAGGAGATCGGCTACTTCGACTTCTCCCAGCCCGCCGAGGGGCGCGCGCTCCCCGCGGAGCTCAAGCGGGCGATCGCCTCGGGGACCGCCCGCCGCAAGGCCGTGCGCGTGGGCGAGACCAAGCGCAAGAGCGGCGTCGACCCGATCTTCCTCTGGGTCGATCGCGACCGCTCGATCTTCGCCGAGAAGGACAAGCAGGCCTACGCGCTGCGCTTCCAGAGCGAGCACTTCCCGGCCGAGGTCGACCCCTTCAGTGGGATCCATTAGCAGGTCGCTCCCCGTGCCCGGCACCGACGAGTTCGCCGACGCTGAGCTGCGCGCCGCGATCCGGCTGCTCGCCGAGCGCGGTGTGCGCCCCTTCCCCCAGGACGGGGAGCGGGTGGACGTCGACGACGACCCCGACGGCTACGTGGTCGAGTGGGTCGAGTCGGCCGAGCCGCGGGGCACACTGCTCGAGGTGCTGGCGCGGGGCTTCCGCGACGCCGAGCGGGTGCTCGAGCCCGCGCACCTGCGCTGCTCCGTGGGCCCACGCGACCCGCTCGCCGCGGTGCTCCAGGACCTGGTGCACCTCCTCGAGCGCTCGGCCGTGCCCGCGGGGGGCCCAGCCACGGCCCTCGAGGCGCAGCGCGCCCACATAGACCGCGGCAACCCGCCCGAGCTCGGCTCGCTCGTGCAGGCCCTGGCGCAGGTCGACGCCCTCGGCGACGACGTGCTGAGCATGACCCTCCGCGACGCCTACCGGATCCTCGGGGCGCTGGGGGTCACCCCCCACCCCGCGCCCGAGGTCAAGCGCTGGCCGACCCCCTGGGGCAACGTGCAGCTCAGCGACGACCCGAGCCCGCCCGGGACGCTGCTCTCCGTGCAGCGGCGAGGGTTTCGCCGCGGCGAGGAGGTGCTCCTCGAGCCGGAGGTCGTGCTCTCGCGCGGTCCGGCCGATCCGCTCTTGCCGCTGCTCAGCGCGCTCGGCAGCGCGCTCCCCGAGCTCGAGGGCGCGACGGTCGAGCTGCGCGCCGACCTCGAGCGCGCCCAGTCCGAGCGCGCGCACTCCCCCGAGGACGACGAGGCGCGCCTGGCCCACCGCCGCGCCCGGCTCTCGGTGGCCGCGCGACTCCTGGCCGTGTGGTCGCGCAGCGGACGGGGCGTCGACCCGTTGTTTCGCGAGCAGGTCTACCCCGCCCTCGCGAGCCTCGACCCCGAGGTCGAGGTCTTCCCGCGCTTGCCCGCAGACGGCGAGCACGTGCGCGTGGCGCTCAAGGCCCTGCGCGACGAGACCCGCTACAGCGTGCGCGAGGCCTTCTCGCCCGCTCCGCGCGGGCGCGTGCTCGAGGTCGAGCGCTTCGGCCTGCGCGGGCTGGGGCGTGGCTTCCCGGCCAAGGTCGTGCTGAGCCTGGGCCCGCAGCCGGCCCTCGAGCGCGACCTCGACGCCCTCGCCGAGCGCGCGACGACCCCCAAGCTGAGCGCCGCGGTCGAGGCCCTGCGGAGCGCGGCGCGCGCCTACGACGAG
>JAGQRJ010000388.1 GCA_020425635.1 Planctomycetota bacterium
CTTTGCTGCGAGGGCGAGGGGGCCTCGGAGAGGCCCCCTGAAAACAAGTCGAGGGGGCCTCGGAGAGGCCCCCTGAGAAATACGCTACTTGCCCTTGCGCTTGCGGTCTTCGCGCTCTTGCTTCTTGCGCTCTTCGTCGGCGGCCTTGGCCTCTTCGGCGTCGAAGCGCGCGCGGAGGGTCTCGAGGGTGCCCTTCTTGGCGAGCTCGTTCAGGCGCCCGCGGAAGCCCTCGGTCAGGGTGCCGCGGACCAGGATCTCCTGGAAGGTGACCGGGTAGCCGAAGCCCGCGAGCACCGGGCGCGCCCAGGGGCCCCCCTCGACGCCGATCGGGGCGCCGGTGCGGCGCCCGATCTTGAGCGTCAGCGCGTGCTCGTGGGGGGAGGCCTCCTCTTCGCCCTCGTCGCTGTCGGCGCCGAAGTCGTGCGGGGCGAGGGTCGCGGAGAAGGCCAGCTTGGACTTGGGGCGCACCCGCTGGTCGAAGATCGGCTCCAGGCTCAGGAGCCCGGTCTCGTTGAAGACCGCGATCTCGAAGCCTGCCTCCTGGCTGACCTCGACGCGCTTGAACAGCCGCTGGAGGAACTTGTCGCGGTCGCCGATCTTCTCCGAGATCAGCTCCTTCTCGAGCAGGCCGATCGGCATGTCGTCGAGCTGGAAGTTGAAGGCGACCAGCTGGGCCTTGGACTCGTTCTTGTTGAAGCCCACGACCACGTTGCGCTTGCCGTTGGCCTTGATGTCGAGGGTCAGCTCGGCGTCGCGGCGGAAGGGCGCGACCAGCTCGCGGCGGCTCCAGCCGAAGCCGAGCAGCGACTTCTTGCGCACCGACCAGGGCTCGGGGCCCTTGACCTGCGGGCCGGCCTCCTCGAGGACCTTGGTCACGGCGCGCGAGCGCGCGCCGCGGCGCAGCGAGTCGTCGACCCAGTCATTGGCTTCGAGCTCGTTCTCGAACACGTAGGTCAGCGCGATCTGGCCCTCTCCGAGGACCTCGACGGTCTTGGCGTGGAAGAAGGCGGCGAGGATGTCGGCCTCGGTGGGAGTGCGCAGCGCGACGATCGCCTCGGCGACCTCGTCGCCGCCCTTCTTGACGGCCTCGACGTCGGCGTAGTCCTTGCGGAGCTTGGCGAGCAACGCCTCGGCGCCGTCGGCGTCCTTGGCCTCGAGCTTCTCCCGGGCCGCGGCCAGGAGCTCGCCGGCCTCGGCCTCACGCTTGGCGAGGGCCGCCGCCGCGTCGGGTTGCTGCGGCGGCTCGGGCTGCGCGGGGGTCTCGGGGGTCGGCTGCGGGTCGGTCGACGCGACGGCCTCCGTGCCCTCGTCGCCGGGGTGGCGCTCGCGGTAGGCCGAGAGCCGACCCTCGGCCTGGGCGCGCCCCTCGGGGCCGGCTGCGGTGCGGACCTTGGCCAGGAGGGCCTCGGCCTCGTCGAGCTTGCGCTCCGCGAGCAGCCCGTCGAGCGCCTCGAGGTCTTCCTCGAGCTGCACGGCGATCTGGACGTCGAGCGCGCTCAGCGCGCGCTGGGCCGCGTTGGCCGCGGGGTTCTCCGCGCCGTGGCGGTTGATGAACTCGAGGTACTGGGTGCGGGCCTCCCACAGCTCACCGCGCTGGGCGTAGGCGTCGGAGCGCCCGCGCAGGTGGGCGAGCTCTTCCTCGAGGGCGGCCGCGCTCGCGTCGAGGACGGCGCTCGCGCGGCGAGCCGCCGCGGAGTCGCCCGGGTGCAGCGCGAGCACCGCCTGGGCGCGGCGGTAGGCTTCCCCGGCGGCGTCCTGGTTCTCGCCCCAGAAGGTCTCGAGCGCCGCGACCTCGGGCGAGTCTTGACGCACGGGCGCGGGCGTGGGGTCCGGGTCGGTGCCCGCGCGCCGCGGCCCCCGGCGGTTCGGCGCAGCGGGCGGCTCGACGACCGGGTCGCGGTCGCGCTTGGCGACCTCGGGCGGGGGAGCGTCGGCCTCCTCGCCGCCGCCGCCGAGCCAGATCCCGAGCCCGATCACCGCGAGCAGCGCGGCGGCGACCGCGACCATGAGCCCGCTCCGCGAGCCTCGCGCCGAGACCTCGTGCTGGGCGCCGGAGTCGGCCTTGCGCTGCCGCGCGCGGGAGGTGCTGCGCGAGGTCCCGCGGCGGCCGCTGTCGGTGACGGCTGAGCCCGCGCTGCGGGCGTTGCGGCCGGTGGTCCGCCGGGCCGTGCTCGTGGCCGCGCCGCTGCAGTAGGCCTGCAGCCGGCGCTCGAGCTCGGCGGGGGTCGGGCGCGCCTCGGGGTCCTTGTCGAGGCACTCGGCGAGGATCGCCTTGAGCGCGGGGTCGAAGCGCTCGCCCGAGGGGAGCATGTCGGGGAGCTGCGGCGGATCGCGCAGCACGCGGGCGATGATCTCGACCGCGGAGCCCGTGCCGAAGGGCACCGCGCCGGTGACGAGGTGCAGGAGGGTCGCGCCGAGGGAGTAGACGTCCGACTTCGAGGTCGCGAGGCGCAGGTCTTGGGCCTGCTCGGGCGACATGTAGTTCGGCGACCCGATCACCTTGCGCTTCATGGTCAGCGAGGCGTCGCCCGGGCCGTCGCCGCGCGCGAGCCCGAGGTCGGCCAGCTTCACGCGGTCCGCGGTCAGGAGCAGGTTGGCGGGCTTCACGTCGCGGTGCACGATCCCCGCGGCGGAGACCGCGACCAGCGCGCTCGCGGCCTCGGCCGCGATCTCGGCGGCGCGGCGTTGGGGGACGAAGCCTTCGCGCTTGATCACGGCCTCGGCGTCTTCGCCGTCGATGTACTCCATGGAGTAGTAGAGGCGCTCGCCCTCGTGCTGGACGTCGTAGATCGCGACCAGGTTCGGGTGCCGGAGCGTCGCGGCGAGCTTGGCCTCGCGCAGGAAGCGCTGCACGTACTCCGCGTTGGCCGCGAGCTCGGGCGCCATGACCTTCAGCGCGACCGGGCGGTCCATGGAGAGCTGCTGCGCGAGGTAGACGGTGCCGAACCCGCCCTTGGCGAGCTGACGCACGACCTTGTAGCCGCGCGCGACGTCGGCCGGGGCTTGCTCTGCCGCCGGGGCGGGGCTGGCGGGCTTGGGGCTCGCGCCCGCGGCCTGCGGCGCCGGGATCAAGAGCCCGGGGACCCGCACCTCGACCGCGGTCTGCTCGCGCGCGCTGAGCACGCCGCGCAGCTCCCGGGAGAGCTGGATCAGCTCCTCGAGCACCTGGCGCGCCTCGGCGTCGGACTCAAGGGTCGCCTCGACCTGGGCTCGCTCTTCGTCGCTCAGCTCGTCGTCGAGGTAGGCCTGCAGCAGGGGCTCGATCCCCTCTTCGGGCCCCTCTTCGGGCTCTCGCTCCTGGGGATCCGGGGCTTGGTTCGGGGTGCTGTCGCTCATGCGGACTTCCCACCCGGCGCGAGGCCAGGACGCAACTTGAGTCGGAGGGCGCGGGTGCCTCGGTAGAGGAGGCCGCGGACGGTGCTCGCCGGGACCCCCATGACCTCGGCGATCTCGGCGTAGGACAAGCCTTCGCGGAACCTGAGGTCGAGCGCGATCCGCGTCGACTCAGGCAGGGTCGAGACCGCGGCGGCGAGCTCGGCGGAGCGCTGGTCCTGGGCTTCCTGGGCAGCGGGGCCGGCGTCCGCGGGGGGCGCCACCCCCTTCCGCTCTTCGGCCACCTGCTGCAGGTGGCGACGCTCGCGGGCCGCGCGCCGGCGCAGGTCTTGACCCAGGGTGTAGGTGATCCCACGGACCCAGCTGCCGAAGCGGTCGGGGTCCTCGAGCCGGGCCATGCCGCCCAGCGCGCGCACGAAGGCCTCCTGCGTCAGCTCGCAGGCTTCGTGGTGGTCAGCCGTGATCGCCATGGCGGTCGCGTACACACGTCCTCGATAGCGTTGAACCAGCCGGCCGAAGGCCTGCCGGTCCCCTTGCTGGGCTGCGGTCACGAGTTTCCGATCGATGTTCAGCGGTCTCAGCTCTAAGTCGTACGGGGTGGACGATCGTCACGCACAAAATCCAGGAGGTCCCATGTCCTGAACAATTTCGACGTAAGTTGCGTCAGGATTAGACCATGCCTCCCCGGTCGCTCGCCAAATCCCGCCCTCCGGCGTTGCGGCTCGGGAGGGGCGTCGATAGGCTGATTCATATTGCAACTCATGCGAGAGCATTGACTTAGAGAATGCAACCCGACCGGATCGTTCGCTCCCTGCGCAAGGCCTGGCTGTTCCTGAGGCGGCGGGGGAGGCTCGTGCTCTTGGTGTTCGCCTGCGCGACCAGCCTCGGGCTGCTCGGGGTGACCTACGCCCCGCAGCGCTACCGCGCCCTGGCGGTCTTGCGTCCCCACGGCGACGCGCCCTACCCCGGGCCCCTGGAGCAAATGCTCGAGGACGCCCAGGAGGTGCAGGTGCTGGAGGCCATGGCCGCGGAGGCGGGGCTCGCCTTGCACCCTGGCTCTTGGGAGCGCTTGTTCGGCCACACCGAGCTCGCCGAGCGCTTCGAGGTCTCCTTCGACGTCGAGCGCCGCACGAGCCAGGTCAGCTCGGAGCGCACGGTCGAGGTCCAGGTGTCGGTGCTGGTGCCCACCGAGGCCGAGAGCCTGGCCGCGGCCCGATACCTGGCGCAGACCGTGATCGACTACGACCGCGCCTGGCGCACGTCCTTGGCCGAGGCCGCGGTGGTGCAGGCCCCGGGCGACGAGCCCGACTACCGCGCGCAGTTCCAGGCGCTGCGCTCGAGCGCGCCCGAGGCCGACGGGAGCGAGCTGGTCCGGCGCCTGCGCGACCTGCGGCAACGGATCGCGGAGGCAGAGATCAAGCAGGCCTCGCTCCTCGCTCGCGAGCAGGCCGCCGCCGACGGGCTGCAGGAGCTCGACGCCCGCGTGTCGGAGGAGGCGACCCAGGCCTACCTCGCGCACCTCGACGCCGAGCGCGAGCGCGCTCGCGCGCTCGCCGCCCAGCGGGAGGGCGAAGGCGAGGCGCCGGTCGACCCGCGGCTGGAGCGGATCGCGGGCATGGAGCGGCAGCTCGAGCGCATGCTCGCGACCCGGACCCGGCGGCACCCCGAGGTCCGCGAGCTGGTCCGCGTGCTCGAGGCCGAGCGCCGCGCCGCCGCCGACGCGGGGCTGACGCCCGTCGGGCCGGCGAGCGACCCGAGCCTCGACCCCGACTTCGACGAGAGCGCGTTCCAGCCCGGTCCGACGCCTCCGGGGTGGCGCCAACGCGCGCCGAGCTACCCCGGCTGGGTCGGCGCCCGCGACGAGGTGCTCGAGGTCCGGCAGCAGCTCGCGGTCGCTCGCGAGGAGCTGAGCGCGCTGGTCGCGCAGCGCGACGGGCTCGACGCGGCCCAGGCTCGGGCCGAAGAGACCCGGCGTGAGCTCGCGCGCCTCGAGCGCCTGGCCGAGGAGCAAGAGCGGCGCGCGGAGGAGCGGCGCGCGGAGCAGACGACCGCTCCGCCGCTCGAGCTCGACTCCCTGCGCGCCGAGCGCGAGAGCATGGCCTGGGTCGGCTGGCGCGGCACCGTGTTCCTCGCGCTGCTCTTGGGGCTCGGGGTCGGCGGGCTGGTGGACCTCAGCGACGACTCCTACCGATTGCCCGAGGAGGTGCTCGAGCTCGGCGTCCCCGTGCTCGGCGTGATCCCTCACCTCCGAGGCGGGTAGCCCGTGCTCGTCGCCACCTGCGCAGAGTGCCAGCTAGAGGCCGCCCTCGACGCCGCGGCGGTGGTCGAGGGCGACCTGCGCTGCGAGGCGTGCGACGGCGCGCTGGTGCTCGTCATGGCCGAGGAGGAGCCCGAATTCGACGACGGCTACGAGGGCGCAGAGAGCCTCGACGACGACGAGGGCCAGGCCGACCTGGACGACGACGGCTACGTGGGCAGCGAGGGGTTCGAGGACGCGGGCTACCACGACGCCCCGACCTCCGAGGGCGGCTACGAGGTCGAGGTGGGCGCCTTCGGCGGCGACCTCTCGGTCAACTTCGAGGGCGTGTTCGCCGACGAGCGGCCTGGCACGGACGTCGACGACGGGGGCTACGAGGGAGCGCTCGAGGACGACCCCGAGGCGCTCGACCCGGCTGACGGCGCGGAGTATGGGGACGAGCCCGGGGAGGACTACGGGGAGCTCGACCTCGGCGACGACCCCTTCGCCCAGGCCGCCGCGCAGCTCGACAGCTCGGTCTCCGCCACGATTCAGCGCGCGCGGCGCAGCGCGGCCCTGCTGCTCGGCGAGGCGCTGCCGCCCCCGCTCGAGGACGCGGACTTCGAGGACGAGCCGCTCCTCGACGACACGGTGCACGCCGCGCGCACGGAGATCCTCGAGGGCGAGCTGCCGACCGAGGAGCCGCTGCCCTCCTTCGACGGCGGCGACACCTACTGGATCGAGTCCCTCGCGGACGAGCGGCCGGAGGCGTCGCTCGCGCCGCCGCTCATGAACCTCGAGGACACCGGCCCTCTGGCGCCCGTGGGCCAGGACCAGACCGGCGTGGTCGCGCTGCCCCTCGGGCGGCCGGCGCCGGAGCCGCGCCCGGCGTCCGACCGGGGCGCGGTGAAGGAGGCCGACCCCCTCGAGGGCACCCAGCGCACGCCCTTGTTTGGCGACGACGCCGTGGACTGGCTGGCGCTCCTCGACGACAACCTGACCGAGTCCGAGGAGGACGACCCCACCGCCGAGCGGGTCTACATTCAGCTCCCCGAGACGGCGACGCCCAACGCCGCGCTCGAGAAAGAGCAGTTCCAGGAGGCGGTGCGTCAGCTCGAGGAGGCCGGGCCCGAGGCCTTCGCGCAGTCCTACGCCAAGACCGGTCGAATCGACATGTCGGCGGCGACCCAGGCGATCTCCGAGGCCAAGAGCGAGGCGCTCATGGCTCAGATCGACACGCGCAACTGGTCGCAGGACGAGCAGGCTCCAGAGACCCACGGGGGCGCGGCGTTCTCGCCGGGCGACGCCACGGTGCCCCTCGCGGCCTTCGACACCGCGAGCGTGCGCGCCGAGGGGACCTTACCCCTGGCCGCCATGGACACCGGGCGGGTCGAGGCGCGCGCCGAGCCGCCGCCCGCGGCCCCCGAGCAGGGGACCCTCGAGTGGGACCGCAGCGGGGCCGACGCGGCGCTGGTGACCTTGCTCGACGGCAACTCGTCCTCGGCCGACTACTTCCGCCAGCTCTACCAGCGGGTGTTCCACAGCGAGCGCGGCGACGGGCCCCGGGTCGTGCTCGTGACCAGCCCTCGCGCCGGAGAGGGGCGGACCACGGTCGCGACCAACCTCGCGCTGGTGGCCGCCCGCTCGCCCCACCGCCGCGCGTTCCTCGTCGACGCCGACCCCCGGGGCGGCGGCGTGCTGCGCTACCTCGGGATTCGGCGGCGGGTCGACGGGCTGCTCGAGGCGCTCGACGCCGACGAGGACCCGGCCAAGCGCCTGCTGCCCCTCGACGTCCCCGGAGACCTGCGCGTGTTGCCGCTGGGGATCCCGGGGTCGCAGGCGATCGACCTCCTGGCCTCCGACCGCCGGGTGGGCGACCTGCTCTCGCGGCTGCGCAGCCTGGACCCGCAGGCCATGATCGTGATCGACGGCTCCTTCGCGCTCAACGTGGCCGACCCGCTGGTGTGGGCGCGGCTCGTCGACGGCGTGATCGTGGTCGCCCGGGCTGGCAAGACCTCCAAGGTCGACCTGCGCCAGGCCCTGGAGTTGATCGGCTTCGAGAAGGTGCTCGGCGTCGTGCTCAACGACGCGCGAGTCAGGAAGAGGTAGGCGCATGCGTGCCGTGTTCTTGGCCCTGGTGATCGTCGGCTGCGCCGGCTGCCGCAGCTTGGAGGAGCCGCCGGGGGGTGACCCTCCGCCCTTCGAGTTTCGCCTCGGGCCCGGGGACCGGATCCGGGTCAGCGTGTGGGGTGAAGACAAGCTCGAGCACGAGACCGTGCTCGGCCCGGACGGCGTGGTGGCGCTGCCCTTGATCGGCGACGTGCGGCTCGAGGGGAGCACCCTCGACGAGGCGCGGGTCGAGGTCGCGCAGCGCCTGCGGCAGTCGGTGCTCGTCGACCCCGTGGTCTCCCTGGCGCTGCTCGACATGCGCTCGCACGTGGTGCACCTGCAGGGGGAGGTCGTGACCCAGGGGCCGATCCCCTTCACCCACGGCCTCGACGTGGTCAGCGCGCTCTCGGGCGCCGGAGGCGCGACCCGCGACGCGGACCTCGGCGACGTGCGCGTGATCCGCGGCGTGCGCGGCAAACCCACGGCCTACGGCGTCGACCTCGAGGCGGTGCTCCTGGGCGAGCAGCGCGCCATGTGGCTGCTCCCGGGCGACGTGGTCTACGTGCCCGCCGCCCTGACCCCGCGCTGGGAGCGCTGGTGGCGCGGCGCCCTGCCCTGGGCCGACCCCTTGCCGACCCCTACGCGCTAGCCCCCGGCGAGGAGCTCGCGAGCGCGGGGAACTTCGGCGGCAGGAGGAACACGCAGAGCAGCGCCGCGATGTTGCCGTAGAAGCCGTAGCCGAAGATCAGCTCGCCGGTGACGTGGAAGCCGAGGAGCACGAGCCCCACCCCGAGGCGCACGAAGCGGTGCGTCAGCGCGAGCAAGGCGCCCGCCTCCGCGAGGAGCACGGCCCCTTGGAGCGCCGCGGCGAGGCCCCGGTGTTCGAGGATCAGCTCGCGGAGGTGAGGCACGGCGGGGTCTGCGCCCCACACCCAGAGCTGGAGCGCCGCGCCGTTGGCCCAGCCCCAGCCGTTCGCGAGCAGCTTCGTCCAGCCCGAGGTGCTGTAGCTGAACGCCACGTAGAACAGCGCGCAGCCGTGGACCCAGGCGGGGAACAGCGGGCGCGTCGCCAGGGTGCCCGCCTGCGCCGCGGCGCGGAGCTCGTCGCGCAGGAGGTGGTACCACCCGCAGTAGAGGATCAACAGCATGTTGACCACGTGGACCTGGTGCTGGGTGTAGTAGTAGCTGTCTTGCGCCAGGGAGAGGAAGCCCGTGAGGGAGGCGACGGCGAGCCAGCTCGACCAGGGGGTCCAGCGCTGCGCGATCCAGAGGCCCGCGCCGACGAGGAAGCTCGCCCGGAGCGCGGTCGAGAGCGTCAGCCGCAGGAGCTCGTGGTCGGGGAGCAGGCAGCCCAGGAGGCTGAGGTGCTGGAGCCGGACGCCGTAGGGCGCGCGGCTGGTGAAGGTCAAGCAGGCGTGGAGCGCGACGAGCAGATACAGCGCCAGGGTCCGCTGCCCGTAGGCGCCCGGGGCGCGCCGCAGCAGGGCCTCACGGACCTTCGCGCTCACCTCCGCCGGCTCCACGTCAGCGCGGCGCCCTGAGCTCGATCCGCCAGCGTGTGCGCTCGCGCACGCCCACCGTCTCCACCCCGTCGCGCTCCAGGGGGCCGATCGCCGCCTGCACGACCTCCAGGTAGGGCTCGTCGAGCCCGAGCTCGCGGGCCTTGGCCTGCAGGTGCCGCGTGAGCACGTCTCGCGCGAGCGGGACGCCGTGGTTCAGGGTCGGTCCCGAGTCCCAGCCGAAGCGCGGGTGAGGGTTGTGGACGTCGAGGCTGTGGAGGCCCAGGGCGCGCAAGCTGAAGCGTTCTCCCGCGGGGGTCCACACCTCGAGCTCCAGCGCCGTGGGCTTGGCGTCCGAATACATGGGCATGGTCGAGAACGGGTAGAGGTCGACGAAGGCGAGCGCGCAGCACACGTTGACCGCGCAGAAGGCGGCCGCGAACGCGAGCTGTCGTGTCTCGGGGAGCACGCTCAGCGACGAACGCGGCGGTCTACGCGGAGCGGGGTCGCGGAGCCGGGGAAGCCGCTGCCCCCGCAGGGCGGGAGCAGCAGCGCGAGGCGCGCGTTCACGGCTGGTTCTTGCTCACGCGGAAGGTGTAGGCGCCGTCGTTGGGCGTGCCGCTGGCCGTGACCTTGACGATCACCACGGTGTCGTCGGTGGCCGTGTAGCTCGCCGAGGTGGCCGGGGCCACGAGCTGCGTGGCGCCGTCCTCGCTGAGCACCTCGAGGGTGAGGTCCACGGGGCCTTGTCCGCTGACCGAGAGGTCGAGGGTCTGCCCCTGGTCGACGATGATGCGGAAGTAGTCGTCTTCGCCCGAGGTGAGCGTGTACTTGTGCCAGCCCGGGCCGACGCCCTCGGCGGTGGCGACGCTGTTGTTGGGCTCGGGCGGGGTCAGCCAATCGATCAGGCCGCCGGTGTTGACGCCGGAGTCGCGGATCATGGAGACCGCGATCGAGCCCTTGGAGCCGGTGCTCGGGACCCAATCGAGCGCGTCTTCGTCGGCCCCCGCGCGGTCGAGGGTGTCCTTGACCCGCTCCTCCTTGAGCTTGGCGACGAAGGTCAGCATCTCCCGGTACTGCTCGAACACGAAGCGCGCCCCGGCGATCGCCGGCTGCAGGCCCTCGACGGTGTAGCTGGCGTCGTCGCGCACCTCGAGGGTCAAGCGGCTGGTGTCGAGCCAGCGCGTGAACTCGTCGGCGGCGAGGTTCTGCACCGGCGAGCCGACCTTGGCGAGGTGGTCGTTGAACGGGATCAAGCGCGCCTGGAGCTCGTCGTCACCGAGGGCCCGGAGCTCGGCGTAGAGCGCGGCGTAGGCGGCCTCGTCGTCGGCCAGCCCGCTGGCGCTCGCCCAGCGCATGAACTGCCGGGGGAGCTCGACCACCGAGGCCAGCTCCTTGAGCCGGTCGGTGTATTGGCTGCTGTAGTCGAGCTCGATCTGGACCTCGTTGACCAGGGTCGCGTGCATCAGCTTGTCGACGTAGGGCTTCCTGGAGAGGTCCACCGCCGCGGTCTGGTCCTGGGGGGCGACCCCGGCGAACACGGTGGGCTCGTAGATCGAGGCGAAGTCCATGGTGTCGATCAGGAAGTTCCCGGTCGAGCGCCGCGAGTCGGGCACGTAGAACGCGCGCGCCTCGTCGAACCACATGCCGAGCGCGACCGTCCCGGCCGTCTTCAGCTGGCGGTTCCAGATCCGCACCTGCTCGTTGCGCAGGTGGAAGCGCAGGCCGTCCCAGGCGGCCTGGTCGAGGGGCTCGAAGTCCTCGAAGTCGTTGTCGCCCGAGGCGCGCTGGGCCTGTCCGTAGGCGTTGTAGCGCTGCAGGGCCGCGGCGTCGCCGAGCATGCCCTCGTGGAGCGCGACGAAGCGCTCGAGGGTCCGCTGGGGGCCGAGGGACGCGTCTTCGGAGCGGGCCCACTGGGTGAACCACTCGACGCTGTCTTCGTCGAGGTCGGTGCGCTCGAGGGTGCGGGTGATCACCCGGCGCAGGCTGTCGCTGTCGCCGTTGTCGAGCAGCTCGTTGAGCTGGGCGAAGGCGGCGCGGGTCGCCTCGGCCACGGCCTTGCGCTGGAGCAGGAAGACCTCGCGCTCGGCGACGTCGGCCAGGCCGGTGGAGCGTCCGATCCCGGGGCTGGTGGGGAGCAGGCTCTGGATCTCGGCCACGTCGGCGGTCACCCCGAGCTTCGCCAGCGGCGCGCGCGCGAACTCAGCGATCGAGCTCCCGTCGAGCAGGCCCTGGGCGCGGGCCTCGAAGGCCTGGACCTCGGCCAGGCGGTCCGCCGGGACGGCGCCGTCTTGCCGCGCTTCGCGCGCCATGGCGAGCAGCGCCGTCACTCGCTGGAGGCCGAGCTCGTGGGTCGAGCGCAGCTGGCGGTCGCTGATCTCGTTGAGGTGGTAGCGGCTGCGCACCGAGCGCAAGAAGGCCTTGGGCTCGAGGATCAGCACGTCCTGGTAGCTCTGGGTCGAGCTCAGGAGCCCGCGCTCGCGGAGGTCGTTGTAGACCTTCTCCAGCGCGGAGGAGCGCCCGCCCCAGCTCACCTGCCCGCGGGTCACCGCCTCGTGCAGGGTGCGGATCGCCTGGTTCGAGGGGCTGTCGGAGCGTTGGTCCATCTTCGCCGCGCGCTTGATCCCGAACTCGTCGACGCCGCCCTCCTTCTTCATGGCGATCAGCAGCCGGCGCATGACGTCGACCGAGTCCCAGCGCTTGCGGGCGCGGACCGAGAGGTCGTTGTCGAGCAGGAGGAACTGGTCGTTGTCGTAGTAGATGTCGTCCATGACGTCGGTGCCGAGCTCGAGCCGGCGGCGGTTGCGCTCGGGGTCGACGGGGAACTTGTCGCTCTCGATCGTGAGCCACACGTAGGGGGTCACGGTGGGCGAGCGGTCGCCGGGGACGAAGCCCTCGCGCACCGCCTCTGCGTCTGAGGTCCAGGGGATCTCGTTGACGTCGAAGCCGAGGGAGAACGCCTCGACCGCTTCGGAGCGGCGCAGGCGCTTGAAGGCGCGCATGTCCCGCGCCTGGAGCAGCTTGAACAGCTCCTTGCCTTCGACGCCGGTGAGCGTCGTGGCGGCTTCGATCTCGACCGCGTCGCGACCCCAGCCCGAGCTGAGGCTGCTGTCGATGAACGTGGTGGAGTGCATGAACAGGGGGACCTTCTCCCCGCTGGTCGGGTCCTCGCGGAAGGGCAGGTCCGCGTCGTCCTTCGGTTGAGCCCAGGCGGCGCTGGCGAGCGCGAGGGTCAGGGCGAAGAGCTGCAGGTGGCGGATCATGGGGGACTCTCCTCGACGGGCGTGGTGGCCCCGAGGGCTGTGAGCAACTCTCGGGCCAACCCTCGCGACGGCGTCAGCCAAGCAGTCTAGCCCGCCCGTCCACGCAGGGCCACAACACGACCCGAATGCGGCGCGGAAGCGTTTCAGGGGAGGGCGGGGGCGTTGCCTCCGCTGGGGGAGGCCGCCTCGAGCAGCTCGCGGGCGAGCTTGCGTCCGTGGCCCATGGCGTCCGCCGTGTCGAAGGTCTCCTCGGGGGAGTCGGTCGGTCTCGTGAGGTAGAGCGTCTGCGAGGGGAACGCGATCCCGACGTCGAGCTTCTTGGCGAGGCGCAGAATGTCCAGGATCAGTTGGTGCCGCGCGCGCAGCTCGCGCCCCCAGTCGGGGGTCGCGAAGAACACGTAGACGAGGATGTCGATCCCCGACGCCGCCATGCCGGTCACGTAGACCTGGAAGTAGTCCTTGCGGGTCAGCTCCGCGCGGCGGACCAGCTCGCGGATCCCCTCGCACATGGCCTCGAGGCGGTCCGGCGGGGTGTCGTAGGTGACCTGGACCGTCGTCTTCCAGCGGCGGTAGTGCCGCGCGCCCATGTTGTCGACGGTCGCCGTGAGCAGCTTCGCGTTGGGCAGGGAGATCACCGAGTTGTAGAAGGTGCGCACCCGGGTGCTGCGGAAGCCGACCTCCTCGACGCTGCCTTCGACGCCGTCGATCAAGACCCAGTCGCCGACCTCGAAGGGACGGTCGAGGACCACGGTCAGGGAGCCGAAGAAGTTCTTGACCGTGTCCTGGGCTGCGAGCGCCACCGCCATGCCCGCGAGCCCGAGGCCGGCGAGGAGGCTCGAGACCGAGAAGTCGAGGGTGTCGGCCACGAACACGAGCCCGAACACGACCACGGCGACCTTGGCCGACTTGCGCACCAGCGGGACGAGGAGGTCGTCGAAGCGGTTCTCGGTGCGCAGGCTGCGCTTCTCCAGGGCCGAGCACACCACGTCGACGACCCGGTAGGCGGCCCACACCCCCGCCACCGCCGCGACGAAGCGGATCGCGAGGACCACGACGTAGGCCACGTTCGCGGGCAGCCCGAGCACGCCCACGCACACCCACCAGAACACCGACATCACGAGCAGCCCGAAGGGCCGAGTGCTGCCCCGCGCGACCTTCTCGTCGACGTCGACCTTGCGCCGCTTGAGCATGCGCAGGGTCGCCGTCAGCAGCATCCACATGCTGATCCGGTCGAGGAGGATCCCGGTCAGCCAGATCAAGGCCAGGCCCAGCCACTGCCAGTGCTCGAGCAGGAAGGCGCGCCCGCGCAGCGAGTGCGGGACGCGGGGCAGGAGCCACTCGTAGACCGTCTTGGGCTTCTCGCTGGCCTGGGCCCGGGCCGCGGGGCCCTTCGACTGGGTGAGCAGCGCCGAGAGCACCGGGAGGGTGCGGATCGTCGCCGAGTTGAACACCCAGCCGCGCTCGCTCCGCTCGAGGATCACGGCGCCGCGCCCGAGGGCGTCGTAGTAGACGACGTAGGGCTCGCCCTCGCGGGTGGTGGGGGCCGCCCCGGGCTTGGCCTCGAGCTGCTGGAGCACGGAGTAGAGCTGCCCGGCGTAGAGCGGGCCGAGGGTGTCGCGCTGGGCTGCGGGCAGCTCGCTGAGGTCCAGGCAATCCACCGCCTCGAGCAGGGCCCGCCCGTCTCCGCCCTCGGCGATCGACATGAACTGGAGGAAGGTCTGCAGGCTCCCGCGCGGGGTCTCCCGCGACCCGAGCGCCTGTCCGTTGGCCACGCCCGCGAAGCACACCAAGACCCCGACCAGCCACACCGACTTCATTGCCCCACCTCCTCGTTGCGGCTGAGGAGTCTAGAGGTTCCGGCTCCGCGGGTCCAAGCAGGTTGCGATTTGAAGCCGCTGGGGAGCCTTTCCCAGAACGTGCGCGGGCTCAACGCTTTTCAAAGTTGAGAGTTAGGTCGTCGGTGCGCACCTCGTTCGCCCTCCCAGCGCACGCCGTGCACGGCGCGCGCGCGCCCCACGCCTCGGCAGGCCTGGGGAGCAACGCTGCAAACCCTTTTCATGTTTCCGCTTGAGCGCCCTCGGTAGCTCGCGGTGGGCCGACCCCCCGCATTCGTAAGCGGTTTGTCTTCGGCGCTAAACCTTTTCATGAAAAGTCTCTGCAAGTTTTCCGCCACCTTGGCACCCGGCTTGTGAGGGAGGGGCTGGAAGAGAAGGGTAGGGAAGGTGCACCGGAGGTCTCGCGGCCTCCTTCTCCTGGGTCTCGGGTCTTGCCTCGTCGCGTGCGGGGGGCGCTCCAGCTCGAAGAAGGACGTGTCGCGCACGGCGCCTGCCGCCGTCGTTGCCCCCGCGTTGCGGGTCGCGGCGGCGTCGCGCAGCGCCACCCAGCTCACGATCACGCTCAGCGCGCCCCCTCTGGACGGGGCGCGCGACCCGCAGGTCTACGTCGACCAGGACGTCAACCCCGGGGGCCGGTTCGCTCCGTGGGACGGCGCGTGGGCGCGCGCGGGGGCCAAGCTCACGTTCTCCCCCCGCTTCCCGCTTCCCGCGGAGCGCGAGGTGCGCGTCAGCTTGCCTACCTTGCGCGGCTCGAGCGGCGCGCTCGAGGCTCACGGGCTGGCCCCGGTCTCCTTCCCCGCGCGCGACGCCGACGCGATCGGAGAGCTGCGCTTCCCCGCGCGCGCGGCGTCGACCGCGGCCGGCAGCGCCGGCGCCGACGACCACGGCAACGACCTGGCGAGCGCGACCCCGCTCCCCGTGAACTCGGCCCTGGCCGGCGAGGTCGAGGTCGCGGGCGACCGCGACTGGTTCCGCGTCGACCTGCGCGCGGGGACGCGCTACCAGCTCGCGGTGGAGACCTCGGGCGACAGCACCCTCGGCGTGTTCGACGCCGGGGGAGCTCGGGTGGCGTTCAACGACGACGACCCGGCGGGGGGGCTCGACTCGCGCCTCGAGTTCACCCCCACGCGCAGCGGGACCCACGGGCTCGAGGTGCGCGCCTACGGCTCGGGGACGCTGAGCTACAGCGTGCGCGTGACCCCGGCCAAGGCCGCAACCGCCGCCGGGGCTGGGACGCCAGCGTCCGACGACCACGGCGACGACCTGGCCAGCGCGACGCCGTGGACGGGCGCGGCGGTGCGCGGCGAGATCGGCGCCCCGGGGGACGTCGACGTGTTCGTGATCCAGCTGAGCGGCGGCGCGAGCTACACCCTGCGCACCGAGACCACGGGCGACACGACCCTCACGGTGCGCGACGCGAGCGGGGCTCAGCTGGCCTTCAACGACGACGCCCCCGGCGGCGGGCGCGAGTCCGAGCTGAGCTTGCGGGCTCCGCGCGACGGGGCCTACAGCGTGGAGGTCGCCGGCTACGGCGGCCAGCAGCCGAGCTACACCCTGCGCAGCCACGCCGAGCAGGCCCTGACCCCGGAGCGCTTCAGCGAGCGGGCGGGGACCGACGTGTGGCACATAGACTTCGAGCTGCGCCGCGACCTCTTCGACGCCGACCTCGAGCGTCACGGGCTGCGCTCGGGCGACGGGGAGACCGACCGCCTCATGCGGCGCCGAGTGATCGCGCTCGTGCTCAGCGAGCTCGGGCAGAAGTACGGCCTCGACGAACACGGCGACCCGGTCGCCGGGCGCAGCCTGCGGATCTCGTTCAGCAGCGCCACGCCCAGCGGGCGCGTGCGCCGGGACCACTCGCGCGAGGCCGTGGGCGGGCGCCACACCGACACCACGAGCACCCTCGGGGTCTCCTACCTCGACCCCGGCAACCGCCGCGCCGAAGACAACAGCGCCCTCGGCGAGCTGGGGATCTTCACCCAGGTGATCTACGGCAGCTCGAGCCGGCTCAGCCCGCGGCTCTCGAGCGGAGATCGGCCCTACCTCGACGGGAGCTACGCCCTCGGCGACGGCTCGAGCTCCGAGGACCGCCGCTTCCGCCTCGTGCGCGACGTCTCCGCCGACTGGGCCCACGCGATCGCGGTGGTCACGGCGCACGAGGTCGGGCACTCGGTGGGGCTCGACCACGACGAGAGCGATCGCCGCGGGATCATGCAGTCGGCGCTCAGCCGCTACGTGCTCTCCGACCGCCGCACGGCCTTCGGGCAGGCGACCTCGCGCACCCTCGAGCGGAACCTGGGGATCGACTGATGCACACCGCTCACGCCGCTTCGCTCTTGGCCCTCGCCTGCGCCGCCGCCTCGGCCAGCGTCGTCGATCGCGCCCAGGTCACCCTCGGCGCGCTGAGCGACGCTGCGCACGGGGTGGCGCAGGTCACCGTGCGCAGCGTCGAGCCGGGGCGGGTGCAGCTCCGGGTGGACGACGCGCTCAAGGGTCGGCTCGGCCCGGAGCTCTGGCTCCCTCGCGGCGGGGCGCGCCTCGCCTGGACGACCGGCGAGGTGTGGCTCGTGTTCCTCGCCCACGACGGCGCAGGTTGGCGCCCGCTGAGCAGCGAGTGGCATCGCGTGCCCCAGGGGGGCGCCGAGCTCGCCGCCGCGGTGCGCTCGCGCCTGCCCCGCCTCGAGGGGACCGTCGGTGAGCTGCAGGCCGCGCTCTTCGCGCAGCTCGGCTCGCCCCAGGCGCGGGTCGCGGCCGACGCAGCCTACGACCTGCTCGCCTTCCGCGCGCTCGACCCCACCGCTGGAGAGCTGGGCGAGCTCCGGCTCGCGCTCGAGCGCGCGCCGAGCCCAGAGCTGTTTCGGCTCTGCGCCCGGATCGCGCACCCGGCCCTGACCGGCAGCGTGCTGAGCGCCGCGCGGCGGGTCGGCGCGCGCGACGTGAGCC
>JAGQRJ010000389.1 GCA_020425635.1 Planctomycetota bacterium
CGTCGAGGCGCGAGACCCGGGCCCCGCGCTCGCGGAGGCCCTGGCCAACGCGCGGGCTTCGGTGGAGCGAGGGGACTGGGACGCGGCGCGCGCCGCGTTCCAAGACGCCCTGGTCCTCGACGCGAACAACGCCGACGCCCTCCACGGGTTGTGGCGGGCCCTGCTCGAGCTCAAGGACCCGCAATACCTCGAGCGCCTGCGGCGCGCGGTCGACGCCGACCCCCGCCCCCAGGCCTGCTTGCAGCTCGCGGTGGTCTACAGCCTGCAAGAGCGGCACGCGGAGGGGCTCGAGGTGGTCCGGCGCGGGCTGCAGGCCGCCCCCGACGACGCTAAGTTGGTCGGGTTCCTCGGGCGCTCGCTGGCGAGCCTGAAGCGCTACGCCGAGGCCCTGGAGCCCCTGCAGCGCTCCTTCGAGCTCGAGCCCGAGGCCGGCGTCGGGGTGGTCCTCGCCAAGTGCCTGATGGTGCTGGAGCGTCACGCAGAGGCGCTGCGGGCCGCGGAGGGCGCGTTCGCCCTCGACCCGGGCTCGCAGGAAGCTCGCTACCTGGTGGGCTACCTGCGCTTCAAGCTCGGCCGCTACGCCGAGGCGCTGGAGCCCCTGCGCGCGGAGTGGGAGCAGAGTCAAGGCGCCGAGGTCAAGATCGTCCGCCCGCTGGTGGCCTGCCTGCGCGAGGTCGGCGAGGTCGACGAGGCGCTCGCCGTCGTCGAGCGCGGCCTGCGGGTGCAACCCGAGAGCGCCGACCTGCTCTTCATTCGCTCGAGCATCTTCGAAGACCTCGATCGCGGCGACGAGGCGCTCGCAGACCTCGACGCGCTGCTCCTCCTCGACCCCAACCAAGCCGCGGCGTTGAACAATCGCTCGCTGATGCTCTTTCACCGCGGGCGCTACGAGGCAGCCCTCGCAGACGCCGAGCGCCTCGTGCAGCTCGAGCCCGAGTCGGTCTCGGCCTGGACTCAGGTCGGGGCCAGCAGATACCAGCTCAAGGACTACGCGGGCGCGCGCGACGCCTACACCCGGGTCGCGAAGATCGAGCCGGAGAGCCTGGACGCGCGCGTGGGGCGCGCCCAGTGCTTGCACCGCATGCAGGAGTACGAGGCCGCGGTGGCCGACTACCGCTGGATCCTCGCGCGGAATCCCGACTTGCACTCCATGCGCCTGAACCTCGGGCTGGCCTACGGCTCCCTCGGGGAGGCCGACCTCGCCCGGGAGACCATGCGCGACTTGCAGTCGCGTACCCAGCCCGGGCAACACCACTACATTCGCGCGTCCGACTGGTTGGCCAAGGACGCAGAGGAGCGCGGGCTCAACCCGCCCGAGTGACCCTCCGCGGGTTGCGCAGCTCCTCCGGGCGCGGCGTCGGAATGCGCACCGCGCGCTTGCAGCGCCTGCAGCGGCGCACCGTGCCGGCCTCGCCGACGACCACCGCGTGGCCTGCCAGGCAGCGCGGGCAGCGGTAGCGGATCCAGAGCAGGGGGAAGGGCTCCTCGGAGCTGGGGTCGAAGCGGTTCATGCCGCACGAAGCGCAAGCTCCGCGCCGACCTAAGTCCCTTCTTCACCGAGCGCCGAGCGCGATTGGGACGCAAGCTCCCGCCAGGCTGTCTCCCGCGCTTACAGCCCCGCTGGGGCCGTGTCCGCCGAGCGGACCGGCTCGCCGAAGAGGGTCGACTCGAGGGCGTCGATCGACGGGCTACGCAGCAGCGAGGTCCTGAGCTCGGGGGAGATCGGCACGCCGACGTCGAGCCGGCGGTAGAGCTGCTTGAGCTGCCCCAGGACCCCGCGCGGGTCGCCGCGGGCGGCGAGCATGTCGTCGCGGTAGCGCGCGTGGAAGCGCAGCAGCGCGGCGCGATCGACCACGGGCTCTGGCGCCCCTGCGCGCAGCGCCGCCAGGCGCGCGAGCAACCAGGGGTCGCGCAGCATGCCCCGCCCGATCATGACCCCGTCGACGTCGCACTCCGTGAGCATGCGCTCGGCGTCGGCGGGGGTCACCACGTCGCCGTTGCCGATCAGGGGCAGGGGCGTCAAGGCGCGCACCCGCGACAGCTCGTCCCAGCGCGCGGGGTGCTTGTAGCCGTCGCGCACCGTGCGCGCGTGCACGGTCAGCGCCGCGGGCCCCGCCGCGTTCACCGCGCCGATCAGCTCGTCGACCTGAGCGCAGTCGTCGATCCCGAGGCGGATCTTGGCGGTCACGGGCACGTCCACGGCGGCGACGCAGGCCGCGATCATGGCCTCTACCCGGGCGGGCTCACGGAGCATGCCCGAGCCGGCGCACTTGTTGAACACGCGCGGGGCCGGGCAGCCGAAGTTCAAGTCGATCGTGGGCGCGCCGGCGCGGACCGCGGCCTGGGCGCTGAGCGCGACCAGCTCGGGCTGGGTGCCCATGAGCTGGACCCCGACCGGCACGTCGGGTCGCGGCGGCCCCAGGTCGCGCCGTACGTGCTTGGGCTTGAGCGCCTGCTGCGAGACGCGGAGGAACTCGGTCCAGGCTCCCCCCGCGCCGCCGAGGTCGAGGATCAGGTCGCGGAACACGCGGTGGGTCACGCCCTCCATGGGCGCGAGCACGAAGGGCGGGTCGAAGACCACGCCCCCTCCGAGGTCCAACGCGGGGACCGACTGCACCCGGGCGAGCTCGGTCACCTCACCCTCGGATCGTGAACCCGAGGGCCTCGAAGGCCTCGCGCACCGCGTCGCGGTGGTCGCCTTGCAGCTCGAAGCGCCCGTCCTTGAGCGCGCCGCCCGCGCCGATCCGGGCCTTGAGCTGCTTGAGGATCGGCTTGAAGTAGGTGGGGTTGTGGGGCAGGTCGGAGAGCACGGTCACGACCTTGCCCTTGCGCCCGTGGGTGTCGAGCTTGAGCCGCAGGGTGGTCGCCGCGGGGTCGACCGGTTTGGCCTTGGGCCCCTTGCTGCGTGCCCGCGGCTGCTGGCCGCCGCGGGTCGTGTCGTAGACCAGGCGTTCGTCCCTCATGCGCCCAGTGTAGCGCGCGGCGCGCGCCGCGCTCAGCCGAAGTCGAGGGGCGAGTCGGGGATCAGCTCCTCCGACGCGTAGCCCTCCTGGGGCCAATCGCTCGGCCCGACCCTTGGGGCCTCGTCGATCTTGGACCCGCTCCAGGTGTGCGTCGAGCGGGCGTCTTGCAGCAGACGGACCTGCTTGGCGCAGAGGTCGATCTTGCCCAGCAGGTCCTCGATCGAAGTCGGCCGGCGCTCGGGGTCCTTCGAGGTCAGGCGGGCGACGAAGTCGTAGGCCGCGGGCGGGATCTTGAGCGACGCGGGGAAGGGAGGCAGCCCCGCGCGCAGGTGGAGCTGCAGCGTGTCTCGTGGCGTCTCGCCGCGGAACGGCGCCACGCCGACGATGCACTCGAAGAGCAGGATCCCCAGGGCGTAGAAGTCGCTCGAGAGGGTCGGCTCCTTGAGCCCCTCTTGGACGACCTCAGGGGCGAGGTAGTGCGGGTGCCCGAAGGGGAGCCCGTAGGCGGCGAAGCCCGCGCCCAGGCACGCCGCGCGCGCGAAGCCGAAGTCGGCGAGCCGGGCCTGGCCGGCGCTGCCGATGAACACCTTCTCCGGGCGCAGGTCTCCATGGGCGAGGCCCCGGCGTTGCCCGGCCTCGAGCGCAGAGACGATCTCGCGCACCCGCTCGAGCAAGGGCAGCACCGGGAGCCGCCCGTGCTGCTCGAGGAAGCGACGCAGCGTCCCGCCGGGCTCGCGCTCCATGACGCACAGGTGCCGGCCCGAGACCTCGGTCAGGCGCAGCAGCCCGACGATCGCCGGGCCACCCAGGCCCTCCGCGCGGCGGAAGTCCTCGAGCACCGCCTCGGTCAGCCCCTCGTGCTGGTCGAAGCGCTGGGAGAGGACCTTGACGACCACGTCGCCCGAGTAGTCGTTGAGCTTGCCCTCGTAGGTCGTGCCCACCGGCCCACGGCCGAGCTTCGCGCCGACCTGGACCCCCTCCTGGATCTGGGGCTCGTCGCTCTCGAGCAGCATGCGCGGCAGGCGCCCGGTCGTCGCGCGGGCGACGTTGGGGCCGCCGGGGAGCTTGTCGATCCGCTCGGTGTTCCACTCCTGGAGCTTGTGGTCGCGGCTCTTCCAGCACGAGGTGGCCATGGTGACCAGCTCCTGCTCGGGAGGCGCGTCCTTGCCGACCGCAGCGTAGAGCCGCTCGATAACTTGCATGCCGTTGCGCAGGCGCTTGGCTGGGACCTTCGCGGTCATCTCCTGGAGGAGCTGCCAGAGCTCGGGCTTGTCCGCCAGCACCGGGGGCTTGGGCAGCGGGCTCTCGAGCTGCTCGTGGAGGACCATGATCGGGTCCCCGGTGAAGGGCAGCTTCCCCGTCACGAGCTGGTAGTAGAGGATCCCCAGGGCGTAGACGTCGCTCTGTTGGGTCGGGGCCTTGAGCCCCTCCTGGGTGATCTCGGGGGCGAGGTAGCCCGGGTGGCCGAAGTGCAGGCCGTCGCGCCCGAAGCCGCTGGCCAGGCACGACGCGCGGGCCAGGCCGAGGTCAGCGACCCGAGTGGTGCGTCCGTCGAAGAAGATCTTGCTCGCGCGCACGTCGCCGATCGGGGCGTCGCCCAGGTGCACCGCCGCCAGGAGCAGCGCCACGTCGCGGATCACGAACAAGGCGTCCATGGGGTCGATCGCGCCGTGCTCGGTGAGGGCCGCCTGGAGCGTCTTGCCCCGGCCGACGGCCGAGAGGATCAGCGTGCGGTCGCGGTAGGTCCCGATCTCGATCGGGGGTACGGCGTTGGGGTGCTCGAAGCCGACCCAGGCGCGCACGTCGTCGAGCACGCCCGC
>JAGQRJ010000390.1 GCA_020425635.1 Planctomycetota bacterium
CGGCGGCGGCGGCGGCGGCGGCGGCGGCGGCGGCTGCAGCCTGAGCGTCGACTCGGGCTCCTCGCCCTGGGCCGCGCTCCTGGCCCTCGGGCTGCTCGGCTGGGTCGGCCGGGTCCGCTTGCGCGCGTAGGCGTGCCCGACGCCCTGCTCGCGCTCCAGCAGCGGATCCGTCACCGCTTCGCGAGCCTGGGCCTCCTCGAGGAAGCCCTCGTGCACGCCTCGGCGCGCGAGCCGGGAGGGAGCTGCAACGAGCGGCTCGAGTTCCTCGGCGACGCAGTGCTCGGCCTGGTCGTCGCCGAGCGCTTGCTCTTCCTGCACCCAAACGAAGACGAAGGCCCGCTGACCCGCGCCCGAGCGCAGGTCGTCTCGTCTCCGAGCCTCGCCCACTGCGCGCGCCGCTGGGGCCTCGGCGCGCTGCTGCGCACCGGCCCCGGACTCTCCGCCGCGCAGCTCTCGGACTCGGTGCTCTCCGACGCGACCGAAGCGGTGATCGGCGCGGTCTACCTGGACGGCGGACTGGACGCGGCGCGCTCGGTGATCCTCGCGGCCTTCGGCCCAACGATCGAGGCCAGCCTGCACGCCGCCGAGCCCTCCTGGAAGACCGAGCTCCAGGAGTTCACCCAGGCCCAACGCCAGGAGGTCCCCGAGTACCGCGTGCTCGACAGCTCCGGCCCCGACCACGACAAGAGCTTCCTCGTCACCTGCCACGTGCGAGGGATCGAGTACGGCCGCGGACGGGGGAGCTCCAAGCGCCGGGCCGAGCAGGCCGCCGCCAAGCGCGCCCTGGGCGCGCTGCTCAGCGGCGGCGAGCAGCGGGCGCGGGTCTCTGCGCCCCCCCCGGGGCCGCTGCTGCACGTCGTGGCCCGCCCGGAGTGGGAGGCCGCCTGCGCCGCCGGCCGCTACGCCCCGCCGTCCCTCGAGGGCGAGGGATTCATCCACTACTCGCTGCCCTGGCAGGTGCTCGGCGTAGCCTCCGCGCGCTTCGCCGGTCAGCGCGATCTGGTCCTGCTGGTGCTCGACCCCGAGCGCGTGGACGGCCGCCTCGTCTACGAGGACTGCTACGCGACGACCCGCGCCTACCCTCACGTCTACGCCGCGCTCCGCCCCGAGCAGGTCCTCGAGGTCCACCCCTTCGCCCCCCGCGACCCGGACGGCTTCGAGCTCCCCGAAGCCCTGAAGCACGACCTCGACCCCGCCTGAGGAGGCCCCGCGAGCGGGCGGCCCCCAGCCGGGAATCCGCTGCGATCTCGGGTATCGTGCTCTGCACGAAGGGAGCCCCCATGTCGATCTACCCCCTGCAGCTGCGCGACCTGCGCTTCACCCTGTTCGAGCACCTCGAGGCCACCGAGCACCTCGGCCTCGACAAGGACACCCTCGACGCGTTCATCGACGCGGGCGCGACCTTCGTCAGCGAGTTCCTCCAGCCGATCAACCAATCCGGCGATCAAGAGGGCTGCACCCGCCACGAAGACGGCACCGTGACCGTGGCCAAGGGCTACAAGGAAGCCTACGCCCAGTGGATCGAGGGGGAGTGGGGCAGCGTCCGCGCCCCCGAGAGCATGGGGGGCCAGGAGCTCCCTCAGGCCCTCGTGTCCGTGCTCGACGAGCTCGTGATCGCCTCGTGCTGCGCCTTCCACAACTTCGCCGGCCTGACCCGCGCCTGCGCCAACATGCTCTCTCGTCGCGCCAGCGAAGCGCAGCAGCAGACCTGGGGCCGCAAGCTCGTGAGCGCCGAGTGGCAGGGCACGATGTGCCTCACCGAGGCCGGCGCGGGCTCCGACGTCGGGGCCTCGGTCACCACCGCCAAGCACATCGAGGGCGACCGCTACCTGATCCAGGGCGAGAAGGTGTTCATCACCTCGGGCGAGCACGACCTGACCCCGCAAGTCGTGCACATGGTCCTGGCCCGCGTCGAGGGCGACAAGCCGGGCAGCAAGGGCCTCTCGATCTTCATCGTCCCCAAGCTCCGCCTGGACGCCGACGGCAACCCCGCGACCCCCAACGACGTGTTCTGCGCGGGGATCGAGGAGAAGATGGGGATCCACGGCTCGGTCACCACGACCATGAAGTTCGGCGAGAACGGCGGCTGCGAGGGCTACCTGATCGGCGAGCGCGGTCAGGGGATCTCGATCATGTTCGAGATCATGAACGAGGAGCGGATCGTGGTCGGCCAGCAGGGCCAGGCGCTGGCCGCCTCGGCCTACGCCCTGGCGCTGAAGTACGCCAAGGAGCGGATCCAGGGCTCGTCGATCGCCGCGGGCAAGCGGATCACCCAGGAGAAGGTCGCGATCATCGAGCACCCCGACGTGCGGCGCATGCTCATGACCTGCAAGGCCCAGAGCGAGGCCGGCCGCGCGCTGCTCGTGCTGACCGGGCTCTTGATCGACCGCTCCGAGGCCGCCGAGGGCGAGGAGCGCTCGCGCCTCGACCGCCGGATCGGGCTCCTGACCCCGATCTGCAAGGCCTGGGGCAGCGAGACCGGGTTCCAAGCGTGCACCACCGCGATGCAGGTCTTCGGCGGCTACGGCTACTGCAAGGAGTACCGCGTCGAGCAGCTCGTGCGAGACGCCCGGATCGCCTGCGTCTACGAAGGCACCAACGGGATCCAGGCGATCGACCTCTTGTTCCGCAAGGTCGCGGGCGACCGCGGCGCCGCGCTGCGTGAGCTGCTCGACGAGATTCAGGCCTTCGTCGACCAGAACCAGGACGCCGCCGACGGTCGCCTGAAGGACGAGCTGAGCGCGCTGGCGAAGCACGTGGGCGAAGTCCACGAGGTCTTCGCCGTGCTGGCGCAGCGCTTCGGCGGCGGCGACATGCTCGGCAGCGCGCTGGCCGCGACGCCCTTCCTGGCGCTCGTCGGCAACGTGATCGGAGGCTACCTCCTCTGCCAGCAAGCGCTGGTGGCCGAGGCCGCGCTCGCCGAGCAGGGCGCCCCGGCAGACGCCGCCGCCCGCCGCGAGTGGGCCGAGGGCCACGAGGAGCGCAGCTTCTACCAGGCCAAGGTCGAGACGGCGCGCTTCTTCGTGCACCAGCTGCTCTCCGAGAACAGCTGGCGCGCCGCCCAGTGCAAGGTCGACGACCGCTCCGCGCTGCAGGCGGTGATCTAGCCCGCGCGTCGGGACCCGTGACCTTCACGCGAGCGTTCGCCTGCCCTGGCTGCGGCGCGCACGAGCCGGCTGAGGCCTTCGCGCCCCTGGACCTCCGCTGCGCCTGCGGCCAGCGGCGGACGCTGAGCTTGCCCCTGGCCGCGGAGCTGCGCACACCGACGGGAGGGCGAGCCCTGGTCACGGATCGGCGCTGGCGCGACGCCCTGCGCGCGCGGGCCGCCGGCGGCCCCTTTGTGCTCGACGCGTGCCCCGGCTGCGGTGGCCCGCTGACGCTGCCCCAGCAGACGCCGCTGCGGCTCGACTGCCGCTACTGCCACGAGACGAGCGAGGTCCCCCTCGTCGAGCACGCGGTCGATCTGCTGCCCATGCTTCGGCTCAGCGCGCGAACCTGGGGCGGGGGCATGGACCTGCGCTGGATCCCCGAGGTCAGGCACGGGGCCCTCGCGGAGCCTTGCTGCTGCCCCCACTGCGGCGCGCCGATCGAGCCCTTCGTCGGCAGCGCGGCCTGCGAGCACTGCGACGGCGCGCTGTTCGCGTTCACCGCCTGCGGGCACCGCTTCTTGCCAGGGGTGCGCGTGGAAGGCGACGACGAAGGCCGCGCCCTCGGCGACTGGTTGCCGCTGACCCTGGCGCTCGAGCACTACGAGCAGCGCAGCGAGCTCGCCGCCGGCTCCCAGCGCTCGACCTGCGCGTTCCTCGGCGTGTGGCTCGCGCTGTTCCCCCTCGGCTGCCTCCTCGCGCTCTCGTTCCCCTTCGTCGGCGGCTACGTCATGGAGCGCTTCGGCCCCGTCGGGGCGTTCGTGACCCTGTTCGCCTACGCCGCGCTCGCGGCCTTGCCCTTCTGCGGCGGAATCCTGTTCTTGGTCCTGCGCCATCGCCGGCGGCGGGCGGCACTCGTCGGAGGCTGACTCAAGGCCGCTTCTTCTGGCGCAGACGCAAGGTCTCGCTGGGGATCCCGCGCCGCCGGTCGGCCGCGCGGCGCGCCTTACCGGAGAAGAGCTGCAGCGGGAGGTGCACCCGCCCTCCCCAGTAGCTCTCCGAGTGTCGCGCGAGCGGGAAGGCGAAGTGCAGCACCTCGCGCCCCAGATCGAACCCGCGCTCGATCAGGGCGTAGGCCATGCTGAGGGTGACCTCGTAGTTGTCGTTGGGCCAGCCGCTGTCGAGGTAGATCTTGAGCTGCTTGCGGGTCCGCGCGGGCTCCCTGCGCACCCGCTCGAGCAGGTCGTCCTTGTAGCCGAAGGTGCTCGAGAGGCAGGCCGCGTTGCCGAACACCTCGGGGTGCTCCCAGGCGCAGTAGAACGAGACGACGCCCCCCAGCGAGGAGCCCATGATCGCGGTGGTCCGGGGGCCGGAGAGGGTCCGATAGCCCTGATCGATCCAGGGCTTGAGCTCCTCGACCAGGGCGCGCGCGTAGGGCCGATACCCCGGGAGGGTGTAGTCGCGCTCGCGGTCGTCGGCGTAGACCCCGACCACGATCAGGCGGTCGATCAAGCTCATGGCGTCGAGCAGATCGAGGGAGCGGTCCATCTGCCATTCCTTGCCGAGGAAGGCCTCTTCGGGGAAGAACAGGTTCGCGCCGTCGTGCATGTAGAGCACCGGGTAGCGCTTGAGGAAGTTCTCGTGGTACCCGGGCGGGAGGTAGAGACGCACGCGGAGGTCTCGCCCGAGGACGCTCGACGGGCAGCGCAGGACCTCGGTCATGCTGCCGCGCTCGCCGCTGAAGAAGTGCGGGTTCAGCCGCTGCGCGCGCTCGCTGAGCTGCACGAGGGTGTTCGCGCCGACCGACCAGTGCAGCCCGCCTTCGTCGCGAATGCAGGGCTTGCAGAACAGGAACGGCCGCTCGTGGTTGAGGCGAAACTCGAAGCAGCGCCCTCCGTCGTAGACGTCGACGGGCTCCTGGTCGCGGTCCCAGTCTTGCTCGGTGCGCAAGACCACACGCCCTCGCTCGAGGGGGTAATGCACCAGGAGTGTTCCGTGGTAGGTCAGCGCCTCGCCTAACGGAAGATGAGGAACTGCTCGGGCGTGTAGTCGTTCAAGGTCCGCGCGTCGAAGGCGTCGCGGTGGCCGCGCATGTCGGGGCCCGCGAGGGTCACGAAGCGGCAGGGCGCCATGGCCCACTTCACGAGGTCGGGGACCGGGATCATGGGGTCCTTGTCCTCGAAGTAGTTCGGGTCGAAGCCCTTCACGTCGACCCCGGCCTCGACGGCCGGGCACTGCGGGCCGAGGAACGAGAGGTGGGTCAGCTCGCCGCCCTTGTAGAGCGTGTATTCGGCGTACTTCTTGTTCGCGCACACGATCGAGAACACGTCGAAGTCGCGGGAGAGCTCCTTGCCCAGCGGGTTCCCCCCAGGGCTCGACCACTCGTGGGCGCGCGAGAGCACGCCGACCCACGGCTCCTGGGCCTCGGGCAGGACGAACACCTCGTCTGGACCGAGCTCGCGCGACGGGTTCATCTCCAGCTGGGTGAAGGCGGGCAGGAGCTCGGAGATCGCCTGGGTCGGGTCCGACCAGGGGATCCGCTTGAGCCCCACCGTCGCGTAGCACCGCTCGACCGCCTGCCGCACGCGCTCCAGACGATCCTCGCCGGGGACGTAGACGTGCAGCGCCCCCCAGGTGGATTCTTCGGCGTCAAAGGTCGTAGGCGGTTCAGACACGCGTGGCTCCTTGAATTCGACAGCTGGAGGCGGACTCGTGGTTCACGCCGACCCCGTCTGCTCCGTCGGCGGGAGGTTGATCGTGAGGTGCAGCTCCTCGAGCTGCGCGTCGCTGACCGGGCTCGGGCAGTTCACCAGCAGGTCCTGGCAGTGCTGGTTCTTGGGGAACGCCACGACCTCACGAATGTTCGGCTCGTTGAGGAAGATCATGATCGTGCGCTCGACGCCTGGCGCCATGCCTCCGTGGGGCGGGCAGCCGTAGCGGAAGGCGTTGATCATGTGCCCGAACTCGCGGTCGACCTGCTCCTTCGAGTAGCCCACGATCTCGAAGGCCCGATACATGATGTCGGGGCGGTGGTTGCGGATCGCGCCCGAGCTGAGCTCGATCCCGTTGCAGCAGATGTCGTACTGGTAGGCGAGCACGTCGAGCGGGTCGCCCTCGAGCGCCGTCATGCCGCCCTGAGGCATGCTGAACGGGTTGTGCGAGAACTCGATCTTGTCGTTCTCTTCGTCGCGCTCGTAGAACGGGTAGTCGACCAGGAACGAGAACCCGAGCACGTCGGGGTCGCAGAGCCCGCGCTCCTCGGCCACCTGATTGCGCACGTCGCCGAGGACCTGAGCCGCGGACAGCCGGTCGCCGCAGCCGAAGACCACGAGGTCGTCGTCGACGCACCCGAGCTGGGCGAACACCTTCTGCGACTCCGCCTCGCTGAGGGCCTTCTTCAGCGAGCCGTCGGCGGCGCCGCCCTTGAGGATCAGGTGCGGGAGCCCGCCGTAGCCCAGCCCCTTGACCCACTTCTCGAGCTTGCGCACGTAGCCTTTGCCCTCGGCCGCGCCGCCCGGGATCTTGAGCGCCTTGACGTGCCCGCCGCCCGCGAGGGCCTCGGCGAACAGCGCGAACTCCGTGCCGCGCAACGCGTCGGAGACGTCCTCGAGCTCGAGGCCGAAGCGCAGGTCGGGCTTGTCGCAGCCGAAGCGATCGATCGCGTCCCAGTAGCGGATCCGCGGGAAGGGGAACTCGAGCAGGGTCTTCTTCTTCATCCCCGGGATCTCGACTTCGTCCACGAGGCGCTTGTACATGCGCTCGATCACGCCGAAGACGTCTTCCTGGCCGACGAAGGCCATCTCCATGTCGAGCTGATAGAACTCGCCCGGCGAGCGGTCGGCGCGGGCGTCTTCGTCGCGGAAGCAGGGCGCGATCTGGAAGTAGCGGTCGAAGCCCGAGGCCATCAGCAGCTGCTTCCACTGCTGCGGCGCCTGGGGGAGCGCGTAGAACTGCCCGGGGTGCAGGCGGCTGGGGACGAGGTAGTCCCGCGCGCCCTCGGGTGAGCTGTTGGTCAGAATCGGCGTCTGGACCTCGAGGAAGCCCTCCTCGGCCATGTGCGCGCGCATGAAGCGAATGATCTGGTCGCGGGCGACGATGTTGCGGTGCATGCGCTCGCGGCGCAGGTCGAGGAAGCGGTACTCCATGCGCCGCTGCTCGTTGTCGCGGTCGTTGGAGCCCTTGGGGATCGCGACGGGGAGGAGCTTCGAGAGGTCCTCGCAGGGGCTGTCGACCTCGATGGCGGTGACCTTGAGCTCGACCTCGCCGGTGGCCATCTTGGGGTTCTTGGCCTCGCGCGCGACGACCTCCCCGCTCACGAACACGACCGACTCGGGCCGCACGGCCCGGGCCGCCTCGAGCTGCTCGGGCCGGTCCGCGTCGAACACGAGCTGGGTCACGCCGTAGTGGTCGCGGAGGTCGATGAACACTTGGTGCTTCTGGTCGCGCTTGCGGTAGACCCAGCCCCCGAGCTTCACGGTCTGGCCGACGTCGCTGGCCCGGAGCTGATTGCAGGTGTGGGAGCGGCGCTCGGTGCGCGTAGTGCTCTTCGCGCCTGAAGTTGACGTTGAGGTGCTCACCTCGTCCTCCGGGGGTTCGAGCCCGCAAGCCTAGCACGCGAGCCCGAGGGACGGACGCGTCGCGGAGGCAGTTTAGTACTCCCTGGGGACCGCGGGCGCGCGCTGCGCCGTCAGCGATTCCTCGCGGGATCCCAGCGAGCGTGAGTAACCACGTCCCCTCCGCCGTCAGCAGAGGGCTGCTATCCTTGGCCCCTCAACCCGTGCCCCCCCTGGAGGATCCTGTGAGCGAGGCAACGACCCCCTGGTTCAATCGCCGTTGGCTCGTGGTCGCCCTTGGCGCCTGCCTGCTGGCCGTCGCCCACCCCTGGCTGACCCCCGTGCGCGCCGACGGCAAGGACAGCCGCGCCATGCGGGCGAAGATGTCCCGCTGGAAGACCGAGCTCGGGCTCAAGAACTGCTCCTACTGCCACGTGAAGGACGGGCGCAAGTTCGACTACGAGGCCCCGACCCCGAAGAAGGCGATCGCGCACTACTGCGAAGAGACCTTCGTGGAGAAGCTCAAGACCTCCGACGGCAAGGCCGTCAGCTGCCGCACCTGCCACGACGGCAAGACCACCTTCCTTCCCCGACCGGGCGCCGGCGCGGCGGGCTCGGGCCACGAGGACGAAGGCGAAGACGAGGGCGAGGACGAAGGCGGCGAGGTCGAAGGCCGATGAGCGCGCCCAAGGTCCTCGTCCTCGCAGGGAGCCTGCGACGAGACTCACTCAACAAGCGCCTGGCGCGCTTCGCGGCGCGCGAGGTCGCGGAGGCGGGCCTCGAGGCGACCGTCCTGGACCTCAAGGACTTCCCCCTCGCGGTCTACGACGGCGACGACGAGGCCGAGCACGGGGTCCCCGAGGCCGCGCGGCGCCTGCGCGAGGCCTTCGTGGCCCACCAGGGGCTGGTGCTCGCCTGCCCCGAATACAACGGCTCGATCTCGGGCGCGCTGAAGAACGCGATCGATTGGATCTCGCGCCCCGACGGCGACGTCCCTGGGCTCGTGGCGTTCCGCGACACGACCGCGCTCCTGCTCTCCGCCTCGCCGGGCGCCCTGGGCGGCCTGCGCGGGCTGGTCCACGTGCGCGCGATCCTCTCGGGGCTCGGCGTGCTGGTGCTGCCTGGGCAGCACGCGGTGTCGCGCGCGCACACGGTCCTCGGCGAGGACGGGAGCTTCAGCGACGAGCGCGGCGCCGAGACCGTGCGCTCCCTGGCCCAGCAGCTGGTCACGACCCTCGGCCGCCTGCATGCGTCGTAGCGCAGCCCTCGCGCTGGTGGCGCTCGCCGGCCTGGCGACCCAGGCCGGCGCGCAGTTCGACCCCAAGCGGGTCGCGCCGCACCAGGAGGAGCTCCGCTTCACGACCCCCAGCCCGCTGAGCAGCCTCGCGGCCCAGGCCGAACGCCTGGGCGTCGAGGCCGCCCCCGAGGACGCCCCCGACCTCGCGCGCACGGCCTTCCGCGTCTACCGCCCGCGGCGCTTCAAGGAGGGCAAGGCCTACGGGCTGTTCGTGTGGGCGAGCCCGAGCCAATACGGGATCCTGCCCACCGACTGGGAGAAGGTCTTCGACGGGCTGGACCTGATCGCGATCGGGCCCGACGGGATCGGCGAGGGCCAGCCCTTGGCCAAGCGCGTGGGCCTCTGCCTCGACGCGGCGCACAACGCCCTGCGCCGCTACACGATCGACCCCGAGCGGGTCTACGTCGGCGGCTTCTCCGACGGCGCGAGGGTCGCCTCTCTGCTCGCGGTCAACTACCCCGAGCTCTTCCGCGGCGGACTCTACCTGGGGGGCATGCACTGGTATCGGGACGTGCCCGTGCTGGGCGAAGATCGCCGCATGTGGCGCGGGGAGCTCCCGACCCCCAACGACGAGCGCCTGACCCTGGTCCGCGAGCGGACCCGGCACGCCTTCGTCTGCGGCGAAAAGGACCCGGTCTTGCCCCAGGTCGAGGCGGTCTATCGGCTCGCGAGCGCCAGCGGCTTCAAGCACCTGCTCTGGCTGCCGATCCGCGGCATGGCTCACAACACCCCGAAGCGCAAGTACATGACCCAAGCGTTCGAGTTCCTCGACGCCGGCGCCCCCGAGCCGCCGCCCGGGAAGTAGCCCCGCCCGCAAAAACCACGAACATTCTTTGCCCTCAAGTCGTCTCTCCAACGAGCCGAAGGTCCCCTTAGGGGGGGTCACGAGGAGGGCCCATGAGTCAGCGTCTGAAGCGTTTGGAAGAGACCGCCCGGGTGTTGCGAGATCGGCTGCAGAGCCTCTCCTCCGAGACCCCACCCCCGCACCGCCGGCCCATGCACGACGTCGCGGTCGCCGCGGTCCGGGGTCAACTCAGCGAGGTCGGGCGGGAGTTGGCGCGCCTGGCGGCGTGAGACCGACCCCCGGGATGACGCTTTCGATACGTTAATCCTTGTGACATGAGGTTCGCACCTCCCTATGATCCCTGGGTCAGGCGCTGCACGGCGCCCCCAGGCCTTGGAGGAACTCATGCCAGACGGACCCCAGCTCTCGCGCTTCGAAGAGGCCGCGCTCAAGCTCGGGCGCTGGACCAACGAGACCCCCGCGATCAAGCGCTTCCAAGAGACCTTCGTGCAGTCCTTGACCCGCCCCTGGGTCCGCAACGCGGTCAACCGTCGGCTCTACGTGGACGGGATCGACTGGCTGGTCGCCCACAGCCCTGACCGCGGCATGCTGCTGGCCGCGAACCACCGGAGCTTCTTCGACCAGTACATCGCCTCGCTCTGCCTGGCGGAGAGCGGGGTCGCCTGGGCCAAGAACCGCTACTTCCCCGTGCGCTCGAACTTCTTCTACGAGAAGCCAGCCGGGGTCCTGATCAACCTCCTGATCGGCGGGGGCGCCATGTATCCCCCGATCTTCCGCGACCGCAGCAAGGCCGAGCTCAACCGCGACGCGGTCGAGCGCCTGGTCGGCTTCCTCCAGGACCCCGAGACCCTGGTCGGCATGCACCCCGAGGGTCAGCGCGGGAAGGGGCCCGATCCCTACGAGCTGCTGCGCGCGCAGCCTGGGGTGGGCGAGGTGATCCTCAAGGCCCAGCCCATGGTCGTGCCGCTGTTCATTGGCGGCCTCGGCAACGACTTCCTCAACGAGGCGCGGCTCAACTACCGCGAGGACGTGCGCCGCACCGACCCGGTGATCCTCTGCTTCGGTGAACCCCTCGACTACAGCGCGTTCCTCGAGCAGCCGCCGCGGATGACCGTCTACAAGCGCTGCGCCGACCACGTGCTCGAGGCGATCCGCGCCCTCGGCGAGCGAGAGCGCGAGCTGCGCGCGAAGTGCCTCTCGGGCGAGATCGGCAACGACGACCCCAACTGGCTGACCCGGCGGATCCGGCGACGTCGCGGGCGAGAGGCCCGGCGCCAGGCGCCCGTCGGCGCCCACTAGCCCGCAGAGCTCACGGCGGAAGAAGCGAACAAAGCGGGAGAAGTCCGTGCCGGCCTCAGCCTTCACTCCGGGTCGCAGGCGACCCAGACCTCGGCGTTCCGCCCGACCGTCTCGACCTTCTGCTCACCGCCAGCCAGCGCTCTCTTCGCGGATCGACCTGGGATTATCGAACCCGCGAGGGACGCGACTGAAAGAACCACGATTTCGCACGTGCCGGGGCCGTGCTCATGGGAGCCCGGACAAGTCGCCGCCGGGTAGTCTCGAACGCCAGGCGCCACCGGAGACCAAGAAGGTCAGCGGCGAGTAGACGCCTGTCACTTCGACGAAGGGAACACCAAGGTGGACAGTGAGATCCAAGAGCTTCGGCGAGCCCTAGCCGCGCAACCAACCGACGAGGTGGTTGCTGAGCTCGCCCGCGCGCTCGCTCGGCAGGACGAAGAGCGGGAGGCCTACTCGCTCCTCGTCGAGCATGGCGCCCTGCGCCGCCAGGACCCCTATGCGCTTGAGCTGGGGAGGAAGCTCTTCAACAGCGACTACTTCGCCTTCGCCCACAGCAAGGGCTTCGGTGCGGCGACAAGGTTCGCGTCCGACCGCGACGAGCAGGGCAACTGGACCTGGCTGGCCGAATACCTCACGAAGGAGGCGGAGCTGCCGGTCCTCGCGATTCGGGTCGACAAGAAGCTCTCCAAGAACCTCATGAAGCAGTGGGACGGCTTCTCCTGCTTGGAGTACCTAAACCTCTCGAGCGTGAGGGTCAGCGACGACGAGCTGCGGCGGGTCCCCCTTACGCCCAGCCTCCAGCGGCTCTACCTGAGCGGTGGGAAGCTCTCCGGCGAAGGGATTGGCTCCTTTGCCCGCCTAAAGGCCCTGCGCGAGCTCGATATCTCTGGATCTCCGACCGCGGCCCCCTCGGCGGAGACGTGGCAGCAGCTCGCTGCCGCGCTCGCTCCCTTACCCGCGCTGCGCACGCTGAGGCTCACGTTCGCGCCCCTCGACGACCGCGGACTGGAGCACCTCTGCGAGCTGAGCGGGTTGGAGCAACTCAGTGTTAATAACACGTCGGTCGGCGACGAGGGGCTGCTGGCCCTGGCCCGCCTGGATCGCTTGCGGACGCTGAATCTCTATCGCTGCGAGGGGGTGAGCGATGCCGGGCTCGAGGTCCTCGACAGGCTCCCTGACCTCGAGGATCTCGACCTCGGCTCCACCGGGATCACCGACGCGGGCCTTGCCCGGGTCGCGCGCCTGCCGCGGCTTCGCCGCCTGAACCTGTCCTATTGCAAGTCCGTGACCCTCAACGGTATCCGAGAGCTGGCCGGGCTGAGCACCTTGAGGGACCTGACTGTCCACAGCGTTGGATTCGACGAAGCCGAGGTCTCGGCAGCGCTCCCCCAGGTCACGACCCTCAAGGTCTAGGTTTCGTCTCGCGATGGGGCGGTGCTGGGTGCGTCCTTGGCGGTAAAAAGAGACAGCGCGAATACGCCCGGCGACGGTCGATGGTCGACCGTGAGACGGGGCCTAGTCGAGTTTGCGGGCTAGCCGACCCGGGCGGCGGCCGAAGGCTGCTGTCATACTCTCGACATGCAGCCCCAGGCGCACCCCCCGTTCCCCACCCAGCCTCCCGCGGGCGGGCCGACGTTCATTGGGCCCTACCGGGTCGTCGCCGCGCTCGGAGCCGGCGGAGTCGGTCAGGTGCTGCGGGTCGAGGACGCGATCGGCCGTCAGCTGGCGCTCAAGCTGCTGGGCAACCCAGGCAGCCGCGCCAAGGAGGTCCGCTTCGCCCGCGAAGGTGAGGTGACCGCGAGCTTGAACCACCCGGGGATCGTGAAGGTTCACGGCTGGGGGAACTCCGAGGCCGGCCCCTACCTGGTCTACGAGCTGATCGAGGGCGAGGACCTCGAGGCCTGCTTCCGCCGGCTGAGCCGCGAGCAGCTCCTCGACGTGATCCTGCAGGTGGCCGACGCCCTCGGCTACGCCCACGCGCAGGGGGTGATCCACCGGGACGTCAAGCCCGGCAACGTGCTCGTCGCCCCTGGCGGGCGCGCCTACCTCGCCGACTTCGGCCTCGCCCAGGCCGCCGGCCTCGAGCGGCTCACGCTCAGCGGCGCCATGGTCGGCACCCCGCACTACATGTCCCCCGAGCAAGCCCTCGGGCAGCGGGAGCACTACGGCCCCCCGACCGACGTGTGGGCCCTGGGGGTCATGCTCTACCGCGTGCTCACCGGGCGGGAGCCCTTCTCCGGGTCGTCGATGATGATGCTCCTCGCGCAGGTGACGAGCGAGCCGCCCGAGGACCCGCGCGCGTCGGACGCCGACCTGCCGCGGGGCCTCGTCGAAGTGTGCATGCGCGCCCTGCAGAAGGACCCCGCGCGGCGCTACGCCGACGGCGCCGCCTTCGCCGAGGACCTGCGCCGCGCCCTGGGCGGTGACTCGGTGATCGGCCGCAAGCCGCTGCTGGTGGCCCGACGCCGCCGCACGGCCCGCGCCCTGGGCGTGGCCTTGCTCCTCCTGGCCGCGCTGGGAGCGGGGGTCTACGCGCTCGTGACGCGGGAAACCGTCGCCCCGAGCGTCGACGCGCCAGCGCCCCCCGAGCTCTCGCGGACCGAGCAACTCGACGCAGAGAAGCTCGACACCCAGCGCGAACAGCTGGCCAGGGTCTTGGAGACCTTCGAGCGCGGCGCAGCCGAGGACGGGCGCGCCCAGCTCGAACGCCTGCGCGTCCTCGCTCAGGCCGATCCGCAGCGCGAGCGCGCCCTCTGGGGGGAGGGCCTCGCCGCCCTCGGCGCCCTGGAGTCGCCCGCGGCGCTCGGACGTCAGCTCCCCTTGCTGGAGGTGCTGGCGGGGCTCTCCCCCGCCGGACAGGAAGCTCAGAGCGAGGACGGGTTCCGCGTGACCCGCCTCGCCGTCGAGTTCGCCGCCAACCGGCTCGACCTGGGGAACGAGGCCCGGCTTCAAGGCGACGAGGCCGCGGATCGCGAGGCCCTGCAGGCGTGCCGAGAGCTGCTCGAGCTGCTCGGCCGTTGCGGCTGGCGTCTGCGCGAGCGCGTGCCGGGGGAGCGGATCCTCGAGGGGGTGCTCCTGCGTTGGAAGGTCGAGGCGATCGCGGAGGACACCTACTGGTGGATCATGCTCTCCGCGCTGCGCCTCGACTTCCGGATCTACCCCTTCGGGGCCTTCATGGACCCCAGCGGTCGCACCCCCGCTCCAGAGCGAGTCTGGCCCTGGTCCTCCGGGACGCGCGACCCCTGGAAGCGCTTCTTCCAGCTGCGCATGCGGCTCGAGATCTTCCCCACCGAGAGCCGCGCAGCCCTGGCCGCCCCCCTCCGGGATCCGGAGTCCTGGTCCGAGACGCCGTGGGCCCTGGGCCCCAGGCAATGGGCGAGCGCGGCGATCTGCTTCGCGGCGAACCGCCCGGGGCCAGAGGCGATCGAGCTGCTCCAGGCTGCGATCGAGCGCGACCCCGAGAGCCCCGAAGGCTACTTCGGACTCGCTCAGCGGCTCCAGGCCCTCGGGCGAAACGAGGAAGCCGCCGAGCAGGGCGCCCTCGGGCTCGAGCGCTTCGAGCGGTGCTACGACCGCGACCTGATGCGGCGCAACAAGTATCCCGACCTGCTCCTCGCCCAGCTGCGGCTCCTCTGTCGCTTGGACCGACGCGACGAAGCGCGCAGGATCCACG
>JAGQRJ010000001.1 GCA_020425635.1 Planctomycetota bacterium
AGAGGCCCCCTGGAAACAAGAGGCCCCCTGGAAACAAGAGGCCCCCTGGAAACAAGAGGCCCCCTGGAAACAAGCAAGACGACCGACCCGTGATCGTGCTCGGAGCGAAGCTCCGAGCACGATCACGTGTCGGTCGTCACCTCGTCCCAGGTGGCGTAGCCGCGGTAGCCGACCAGCCAGTTGAGGGCCTTGTGCCGCTCCATGAGCGCGCTGTGCGAGAGCCAGGCGCAGCGCGGCGAGCCGTCGAGGTTGGGCTTCGAGGCCCAGTGCAGGCGGTAGGTGAGGTCGGTCTGGTCGAGGAGTTCGTCGACCGGGCGCAGCTCGGGGTAGACCTGCGCCAGCTCCGTCGGCGACGGCATGAGCGGCGCGACGGCGGCGAGGGTCAGGCCGTCGGTGGGGAAGCCCAGCTCGACCTCGGCGCCGAGCGCCCAGAGCAGCGTGGCGGCGGCGTCGAGCTGCCACCACGCGTCGGCCCGCTCCTGATCCGAGGGCTCGCGCGCCCCCTCGAGGAGTTCGCGCTCCTCGGCGCTGACCAGGTCGAGCGCCCCGAGCTTCCCGAGCTGCTCGAGCGCGTCCCAGCGGTGCTGGGTGTTGCCCCGGGCGAGGAGCGAGCTCACGTAGAGCAGCGCCGCCCGGGCATGGACGGCCTCGACGGGGCGCACCAGCGCCTCGTCCTTCCCCTCGATCGGGGGCATGTGCTCGACGAAGGGCACGCCGTGCAGCGCGAGGATCGCCTCCGAGCGCTCCTTGCGCTGCAGGCGCGGGTCGTGCTCGGGCATGTTCCAGGGCGGGCCGGAGACGCTCACCGACTGCGGCGGGCCCTCCTGGGTGGCGAGCTTGGCGAGGGCGGCCTCGATCTGCCGCACCCGGGTGATCGCTGCGCCCGCCACGCGGCTAGGCTCCTGCGAAGCCGTAGCGCTGGGCGTTCTCGAGCGGCGGCACCGCGCGCTTGGGCAAGAGGATCGTGCGCACGGTCCACAGCTCGCGGAACACGCGGTATTTAGCGGTGGCGTCGAGGTAGTCGACCCCCGAGGAGCCCCCGGTCCCGATCCGTCGCCCGATCACGCGCTCGACCATGCGCGCGTGGCGGGTGCGCCAGAGCACGAACTGCTCCTCGAGCTCGACCACGGCGTCGATCAGCAGGCGCGGCCAGGCGAGCAAGGGCAACGCGCGGTAGCTCTCGATGAACACCAGCGCCGCGCGGATTCGCTTGACCCGCGGCCGGCTCTCGGCGTCGACGTCCGCGGCGTGGAGGAAGTCCCACGCCTGGGCGATCACGCCGCTGAGCCGCTGCTTGGCGCTCTCGAGGTCGAGGTCCGGGATCACCGCCTGCCGCGTCTCGTGCCCGGCGGTGTGGTGCGCCTGCATGGCCTTGAGGTAGCTGCTCACGAAGCGATCCACGGCCTCGACGTCGTCGGGGTCCTCGGGGGTCGAGCCCTGAATCGGCGTGCGGTAGAGCCAGTTGTGCAGAGCGCTGCGCAGGGGCAGCGCGGCCCGGGCGGCCTCGATCCGGTCGAGCCCGAGCTGGGCCCGCGGCGACTGCTTGGCCTGGCGCTGCAGCGCGCCGAAGGGGTTGATCCCCATTTCCGCGGCGCGCTGGGCGTCTTGGAGCCCGAGCAGGATCTCGATCTCGCGCATTTGGTACGACTGAAACCCGCTGGCCGGGGTCAGCTTGTCGCGAAAAGCGAGGAAGTCCTGCGGCGTGAGGGTCTCCATGATCGCGAACTGCCCCACGCAGTGGCGCATGATCTCGTTGACGCGGCGCAGGTGGTGCACCACGTAGGGGATCCGCTCTTCGGGGACCCGCGGCGCGGCGAGGTGATCCCTCGCCAGCCGCAGCTCGCTGAGGATCAGCTTGAACCACAGCTCGAACACCTGGTGCACGACGATGAAGTGCAGCTCGTCGGGGGCGAGCCGAGCGTCGTCCCCTTCGAGCCCGCCTTGCAGGTCGAGCAGCCGGTCGAGCTTGAGGTAGTCCCAGTAGTTGGGGCCTTCGCGGACGTCGCTCATCCGCGGCGGCCACCCCCACCGAAGCCGCCGCCGCCGCCGCCGGGGCCGCCGCGCCCGCCGCCGCCC
>JAGQRJ010000391.1 GCA_020425635.1 Planctomycetota bacterium
GCCGGTCCTCTCCGGCCGCGCAGACCTCGCCGTGGCGATCGAAGGCCCTCCGCCGGCGGGGATCGCCTACGAGCCCCTGGGTGAGCTCGGGCTCCTGCTCCTGGTCCCTGGAGCAGCCCCCCTCGCCAGCCGCCGCCGCTCCCTCGACGCCAAGGCGCTCCGCGAGCTGAGCTTCGTCGTCTACCCGGAAGGCACCTCAGGGCGTCGGTTCACCGAGGCGACCCTCGCCCAGGCCGGCGTCGACCTGCGCGTGGCCGCCGAGGCCTCGAGCGCGAGCGCCATGCAAGCCCTCGTCCGCGCCGGGGTGGGCCCAGCCTTCGTCCCAGCGCCCCTCCCCGGCGCCCGGCGCGTCCGCCGGCGAGAGCGCAAGGACGGGACCGTGTCCTTCGACGTGACCGACCTCCTCCAGCGCTTCACCGACCTGCCACGCTTCGGGGTCTACCGCCGCGCAGGCGCGCAGCAAGGTGGGATCGTGGCCGCGTGCTGCGCCGCGCTTCATGCGCAGCTGAAGAAGACGCGTTGAGTGCGCGACTGGTAACGTAGAGAGGGTCGAACCACGGAGGCGGGACCATGAAACACCTCGGACGTATGCGGATCGTCCTCGCCTGCGCGGCCCTGGTCTGGGGGCTGAGCGGCGACGACGCGCACGCGCACTTCCCGCTCTTCGACCTGCCGGGGCCGATCGTGGAGCCCAAGCAGCCCTTCGACCTCGACATGAGCTACGGTCACTTGTTCCTCGGCGACCGCTACGCTGCCCAGCGGCCCGAGTGGGTCGGCGTCGCCGCGGTCGGTGGCCGGCCGCGGGACTACACCGCCGCGGTCACGAGCACCACCGACGCCGTCCCCCGCTGGCGCCTGCGCTACACGCCGCGCAAGCCGGGCGACTACGTGATCGGGTGGCACGCCGGCATGTTCCACGAGCGCCCCGAGCGCCAGATCCTCGACTTCTGCAAGGTCGTCATGCACGCGCGCAGCAAGGGAGGACAGGTCGGGTGGGACCGCGCCCTGGGCTCGCCGCTCGAGATCTTGCCCCTGACTCGCCCCTACGCGATCCCGGTCGGCGCGACCTTCCGCGGACGCGTCGTGCACCACGTCCACCCAGAGGGCCAGCCGAGCTGGGACCTCAGAGCCGAGCCGATGCCCAACATGATCGTCGAGGCCGAGACGCGCTCGCGTCCGCTCCCGCGACGGGGCGCCTACCTTCCGGCGTTTCGCCTCAACGTAAAGACCGACAACGACGGCGTGTTCGCGGTCTCACTGCCCCAGAAGGGCTGGTGGATGCTCTCTGCGGCGACCGACGGCGGGCCCGGTGAGCAGGGCACGAGCAAGATCCTCCAGCGTCGGGCGGTCATGCTCGTGCACGTCGGAGACACGGTGTGGGACACCCCCGACCCCGACCCCGAGCTCGCCGAGGCGCTGAGCAAGGGCGCGCACGACTTCTCCTTCAAGGGCACGCTCCGCGAGTGCCTCTCCGCGCTCTCCGGCGAGACCGGGCTGATGGTGAAGGTGCGCGACGTAGACCTCGACCGCGAGGTCACGATCGAGCACGCGCGCGGCACCGGCGCGGAGGTGTGCGACGCGATCGCGTTCGCCCTGGGCCTGGCTTGGCGCAGGATCGACGGGGTCGTCGAGTTCTACACCGCGTAGGCTCTGCCAACCTTGGTATTCAGCTCGACCTTCTTCCTGTTCTTCTTCCTCCCCGCGCTGCTCGTCTTCTACGGGGCGGCGCGGAGCCTGCGCCTGCGCAACGCCGTGCTGCTCGTCGCGAGCCTCGCCTTCTACGCCTGGGGCGAGCTGGGCTACGTGTTCTTGCTCCTCGGCTCGATCGGAGCGAACTACGGCTTCGGGCTGTGGATCGCAGGCGCGGTAGAACGCGGCGCCGCTCGCCGGGCGCTGGTGGTCGCCGTCGCGACCAACCTGGGCCTGCTCGGGGTCGTCAAATACACGCACATGTTCGTGGGCTGGGCAGGGGTCGCGCTCGGGGCCCTGGGGGTAGCGCAGGTCGACCCGATGCCGCCCCTGCACCTCCCGCTCGGGATCTCGTTCTTCACCTTCCAGGCCCTGTCCTACGTGATCGACGTCTACCGCGGTGTCGTCCCGGCCCAGCGCTCCCCATGGAAGCTCGCGCTCTACGTGAGCCTGTTCCCCCAGCTGATCGCCGGTCCGATCGTGCGCTACGCCGACCTGGCGGCCGAGCTGGACGCGCGCTCGGTCACCACGGCCGACGTGGCCGCGGGCGCGCGCAGGTTCGTGGTCGGGCTGGGGAAGAAGGTCCTGATCGCCAACGCGCTCTCGGTCCCCGCGGACCGGATCTTCGCGCTACCCGCCGAGCAGCTCGGCCTCGAGGTCGCGTGGCTGGGGATCGCCTGCTACACGCTGCAGATCTACTTCGACTTCTCTGGCTACTCGGACATGGCGATCGGCCTCGGGCGCATGTTCGGATTCCACTTCCTCGAGAACTTCGACTACCCCTACGTCTCGCGCTCGATCCGCGAATTCTGGCGTCGCTGGCACATCTCGCTCTCGACGTGGTTCCGCGACTACCTCTACATACCCCTGGGAGGGAATCAGGGCTCAGCGACCCGGACCTACGTGAACCTCGTGCTCGTGTTCGCGCTCTGCGGTCTGTGGCACGGGGCGAGCCTGACCTTCGTTGCCTGGGGCCTGTTCCACGGGGTGTTCCTCGTGGGGGAGCGGCTCGCCGCAGGCAAGGTCCGCGCCCCGCGGCTCCTCCAGCATCTCTACGTCCTGGTCGCGGTCATGGTCGGCTGGGTCCTGTTCCGCGCGGAGAGCTTCGCTCACGC
>JAGQRJ010000392.1 GCA_020425635.1 Planctomycetota bacterium
ACGCCGTGGCCGCCGCCGACTTCTTCACGGTCGAGGTCCTCACGCTGCGCGGCCTCGTCCGCTACCACGTGTTCTTCGTGATCGAGATCGCCTCCCGCCGGGTCCAGGTCGCCGGGATCTCCTGCTGCCCCGACGGCGCCTGGCTGACCCAGCTCGCCCGGAACCTCTGCGACAGCGAGCACGGCTTCTTGCGCGAGGTCACGCACCTGATCGTGGATTGTGACCCCCTCTACTGCTCGACGTTTCGCGACGTGCTGGAGACCTCGGGCGTCGAGCTCCTGCGCTTGCCTCCCCAGTCGCCGAATCTGAACGCCTATGCCGAGCGCTGGGTCCGCTCGATCAAGTCGGAGTGCCTGAGCAAGCTGATCCCGCTCGGCGAAGCCCACCTGCGTCGAGCCGTTGCCGACTTCGTCGTCCACTACAACCGCGAGCGGACGCACCAGGGCCTCGACAACGCCTTGATCGACCCCGAGCCGGGGGTCGGAACGCTCGAGGGTCCGATCGAGTGTCGCGAGCGCCTGGGTGGGCTGCTGCGCTATTACCGCCGCACCGCCGCCGCCTGAGTCGCAGCAGTTGGCCGGGTGACCCGAATCCCCAGCCTGGGCACCCGTGTGTACGCGCGCGCGACGCGGGGACGCGTCCATTTCCGTTCAGTCGTCGGCATGGTCCGACCTCCTCAGGCGACGCGGGCACCAGTGACGGACGAATGGAAGGGTACGGGGTGGAGCCTACAGATCGCGCCGAGGCAGAGGGCATGCCCACTAGCCCCTAATCTCAAAGGTCCCCTCAAAGCGGCGATCGCCCTCCCAAGCGAAATCCGTGGAGTAGCGCAGTGGGAAGAGTAGGAGTCGCTTGTTCTTGGTCGCCTTTCGCAGCCGGTTCAGTTCTGCCGCCGCGAGCCGTGGAAGGCCGGCGTTGAACGTAAACTGATCGCGGTTGTGGAGGATCGTGAGCGCGATCGCGCGAAACGTGCCCACGACGTACCCCGAGAACTCGGTTCCGTCCGCGGCTGTTAACCGCGCCTTCACAAATACGTCTGCGTCGGTCGGGAGGTGGCGACACGCGGGGACGGGGACAAGGTGCTCCATGGCCTCGTCCCATGTCCAAACCGGGTGCTCCTCAAGATGCTCAGGGAAGAGGTCCTTGACTCCGGTCATTCGATCAACCCCGCACGCAATAGGAGTTCGAGTGCCTCAGGTCGCTCTCTCCGTGAGGCCACGACGATGATATTCCCCTGCCCGCGGATCGGATTGAACTTGCGGCCAAACTCCCGAGCGATTGCAGGGTTCTGCAGGGAGACTCGCTCGATTGGAACGCTCGGTACCTTCGCACTCTTGAAGGCAAGAAGGCGCCTGTTGTCGAGCGAGAACAGCGAGCCTTGGTGGCTGACTACTCGGATGGGGGGGAAGCTCTCTGGGCTGAGTCTGCCCGACTTCAGCCCGGCGATCGCGTCGCTGACGTCCCCACCCCTGCTGAAGTGCGGGCTCACTGTTGGCTGCGTGAAACGAATCTCACTCGGCTTCCCAACACGGCGCCGCGCGAGTTTCCTCTCCCTCTTGGCCAGCTTGCCCGGGCTGAGGCGCTTCTTGAGCGATCGCAGTTTGCCGCCAATTCGACTGACGTTGTGCACCAGCACTGCCGGCGAATCGGCCCCTGCTGGCCCCTGGGCGCCGCTAACGAAGTAGGTGTGGTGGCACGCCACCTCGAAGTTGAAGGTCTGCGCCTGCTCGGCCCGGGTCTCGACCGCCCCGACCTCGACCCGCTCGCCGCGGGCCTCGAAGACGTCCCCGACCCGCAGGTCGCCCGCGAAAACCCACCCGCGCCCCTCGACGAAGAAGGGGTGGCCGGGCGTGCAGCGGATCGTCTGGCTCTGGCTGGCTGAGGGAGGTTCCCCGTCTTCGCCTGCGCTCTCCTCCCCGCCACCGCCTGCCGCGGCCGTCCTGCGCTCGCGCGCCCGCGGTCGGGTGACCGCGGTGATGGTCAGTACCTCACTGGTGACGTTGCGGAACAATTGCTCCACCCGCCCGCAACGGGGGTTGGTGCAGCCCTCGTGCCCCGGTGGGGGCGCGATGTGGTCGCCTTCCTGCACCTCTTCGACCCGGACGCGTCCGCGGGTCGTTGTGTCGACGAGGGTTCCAGCCAGGAAGCAGTTTTCAAAGCTCTCGCCGACGAAGTTGTAGACGTCCATGCTGACGGAGTTCGTGACGTCTGCGGTCGTGGTGACGATCTGGCTCAACGCGCCGTCCCCAAGCAGGGTCTCGATATCCAGGTCATTCGGACCGTAGTGGTCCATAAAGAGGAACATGAGGCGGTCGGTGACGAGCTGCTCGACCTGGAGGCGCGCCTGCCGGGCCGCCTGCCTGATCGACGCCCCACGGAGCGCCTGCCTCATCGAGGCCCTTATTGTCGTGCGCAGTACCAGGGACGCGAACGTGCCCTGAGCGTCGAACAGACTGGTCGGGTTGCTCCAACAGAACGTATAGGGATTTCCTACGTTCCCTGCGTCCCACACCGGATCCGTCTGCAAGAACCGGCCCGTCTGCGGGTCGTACATCCGATTCCGGTAGTAGTACAACCCGGTCTCCGCGTCGAGCCGTCGCCCTTGAAACCCGAGCTCGACCCCGACCGCCGACGCGACCACCGGCAGCTTGCCTTCGTCGACGGCGTTCCCGTAGTCGTCGAAGTATTTGATTCCAACCTGCGGCTCAGGTGCTAAGGCACTGGCCACCAGCAGATTGCAGAGCACCACGCAGACGGCGTTGCAGATAACGCACCCCTCGAGCACCCAGCGTGGTCGCCGACCCCGGCGCGGTCAAGCTCCACGAGCACCCGATTCCTGCAGCCCTCCAGCCGATCGCGGTCGTAGCCTCGAAGTAGGGTAGAGCCGTGACGACGCCCAACCCGACCCCCCACGACAGCTTCGCCCAGGAGGTGTTCTCGGATCCCGAGCAAGCCGCGGTCGTGCTCCGGGCCGTGCTCCCGCCCGTGCTCACGAGCGCGCTGGACTTCTCGAAGGCGAAGCTGCTGCCGAGCCTGTTCAAGGACGAGGAGCTCAAGGAGCGGCGGGCGGACTTCCTGTTCGAGATCCCGCTGGCCGGGAAGCCGGCTCTGGTTCTCACCTTGCTCGAGCACCAAAGTCGCCAGGATCGAACCATGGCTGCTCGGCTCCTGGTGTATGCCGGGCGCGCCCTCGACGGACACCTGCGCAAGCACCCTCGCGCCAAACGCCTGCCGGCGCTGATCCCGGTCGTGCTCTACCACGGGAAGCGCGAGTGGACCGCGCCGCGCGAACTGTTCGAACTCTACGCGCTCGACCCGCCGCTTCGGGAGGCGCTGCGCGGCCACCTCCCCAACCTGCGCTTCTTCCTCGACGACCTGAGCCAGGTCGGGGACGACGACCTGCGCCAACGCCCTGGCCCCGTTCTCGCCCGGCTGGCGTTGATCGTCCTGCGCCACGCCGAGAGGCTGCGCAAGGCCAAGGACCCCGCCGCGACCCTGCGCTCGCTGGCCGCCTCCCTGAGCGACCTGCTCCAGCAAGCTCGAGATCGTGCGGGCCTGGTCGTGGTGTTCCGGTATATGCTGGAGGTCGTTGAGCTGGAGCCCGAGGAGGGCCAGGCGATCTTGGCGCGGGCCCTGCCCGCAAGGGTCAAGGAGGACGTGGTGACTGCTGCCGATCAACTCCGAGCGCAAGGCGAAGTCCGGGCCATGCGACGCGTCTTGCTGCGCCTGCTTCACGCCAAGTTCAAGCCTGTCCCCCCAGAGGTCGAGAACCGGGTTGCCACGGCAGGCGCCACCGAGTTGGAGACCTGGACCGACCGCGTGATCAACGCGTCCTCGCTGGACGAGGTCTTCGCCGACCCGGCCTAACCTCCCGCCCGATCCTTGTCCGGTCACGCTGGGACCCCCAGCACGCGACCCGGCGTCGGCGCAAACAGCCAGCGCTGCAGACACAGGGGGGGCTCGAGCCTCCCGCCCTCGCCTCGTCTGCGTGCCCGCACCTCGTCGAGCGCGTCCACGGCCGCCCGCATGTCCTCGAGGTCGACCTTGGTGTAGCCGCTCGTGGTCTGGAGGTGCGAGTGCCCGAGGACCTTCTGGACTGCGGGCAGGCTGACCCCGGCGCGGACGAGCTCCGTGGCCAGGGTCCGCCGCAGGGCGTGCGGGTAGGCGTGGCCTCCGCAGCGAGCGCCGAGGTCGCTCACGATCCGCACGAGGTCAGGCGACCTGAGCGGCGCCCCGCCCCGCCGCACGAACAACAGCTCGCCCTCCTCGTCGGCGCCGGACCCCACGAGCGCCGGGCGCGCTTCGCTGAGGTAGGTCCCGAGCGCCGAGACGGCGCCCGCGGTCAACGGCAGCCGGCGGTGCACGCCGCCCTTGACCCGGCGCACGAGGATCGAGCCCTGCTCGAGCTCGACGTCGACGACCCGGATCGCGCGCAGCTCGGAGTTGCGGATCCCGGTGGCGAAGAGCACCTCCAGGCAGGCCAGGTCGCGGACCGCGCGGGCGCGGGCCACGCCGCGGCGGACTCTGGACTGCTCGACCCGCCTCCGCGCCAGCGCGAACATGTCCTGCACGAGCCGCATGCTCAGCGGATCGCGCGGGCGCCACACGGCCTTGACCTCGAGCCGGAGGCTCGGGTTCTCCTGGATCCACCCCTCCTCGCACAGCGCAGTGAAGAGCGTCTTGAGGATCGAGACGTGCCCGAAGTAGGTCGCGGGCGCGTGCTCGCGCGAGCGCTCCGCGAGGAAGCGCCTCAGGTCGGGGAGGGTCGCGTCGCGAACGGGCTTCTCCAACCAGCCCACGAACTTCCGCAGGAAGCGCGTGCGCCAGTCGATCGTGCGCGGGGAGAGGTTGCGCGCGAGCTGGAGCTCCACGAACGCGTGGAGCTCCGGCGGGTCACGCTCGGTCAAGGGCTGCCTCAGCTCGCGCACGGCGCTCACGCGTCGAAGCGCTCCCGAGGGTGGTGCAAGAGCACCTCCTCGCGGATCTCGTCGGGGCTCAGGCAAAGGTAGACGCTGGTCGTGGTCAGGTCGCTGTGCCCAAGGAGCGTCTGGATCACGCGCAGGTTGGTCCCGTTCTTCAGGAGCCCGGTGGCGCACGTGCGCCGGAGGCAGTGGGGGGTCACGTTCTTGAGCAGTCCCGCGCGATCCTGGAGCTCGTGCAAGGTCCGGCTGAGGGCGACCTGGCTCAGGCGCCCTCCGCGGACCCCGAGGAACAAGGCCGAGGTCGGCGCCCGCTCGAGGGCGGGCCGACCCAGCTCGAGGTAGCGCGCGAGGGCCGCGTAGCCGGTCGGCGCGATCGGCAGCAGGCGCGGCTTCTCGCCCTTGCCGGCGCGCACGAAGAGCGTGCGCTCCTGGTGGTCGACGTCGCAGACGTCGAGGGCCAGGAGCTCGGCCCGGCGTACTCCCGTGCAGTAGAGGGTCTCGAGCAAGGCGCGATCGAGGAGCGGGTCTTTGCTCTCGCGGGTGGCTCGCAGGAGCAGCTCGACCTCCTTGGGGGTCAGCACCTCCCCTGGCGGGCGCGGGGGCACCCGCGGCTGCTCCAGGCGATCCGCCGGAGAGAGCGCCACGTAGCCCTCGAGCAGGAGGAAGCGGAAGAACGTGCGCAGGTGCGTCGTGACCCTGGCCACCGTCGACGCCGCGAGCTTGCGGCGAAACAGGCTGAGCTGGTAGCGGCGCAGGTGCTGGAGCGTGACCTCGGTCGGCCCGCGCACCTGGCCCCGCAGCGCGTCCTGCGCGGCGAGCAGGTCGCGCCGCTGGCAGTAGGCGGTCCGCGGCGAGCAGCGGCGAGCGCGCAGGTGATCGTCGTAG
>JAGQRJ010000393.1 GCA_020425635.1 Planctomycetota bacterium
ACAGCCCGGCCGACTTCTGGCAGCGCTGGAACCAGCCGGTGAACCTGCTCCTGTGGACCTTGGTGTTTCGCCGCTGGGGTCGGCGAGCCCCCCTCGGCGCCCTGCTCGTGACCTTCCTGATCAGCGGGCTGTTCCACGAATACACCGCGGCGATCGCCTCGCTGCACCTGCGCGGCTACCAGCTCGCGTTCTTCCTCCTGCACGGGCTCGCCGCCGCGCTCACCTGGCGCTGGCGACCCCAGGGCGCGGCCCGCGCGGCCGGGCACGTCGGGACGGTGGCCTTCGGGCTCGCGACCTCGCCCCTGTTCTTCGCGAGCCTGGTCCCGGTCTTCGCCGACCTCGTGGCCTTCTACCCCCACGGCCCGCTGCTGCCCCCTTAGGCCCGCAGCTCCGCAGGGCCCGCCGCCCTCAGTCGGCGACGGCCGCGCGCAAGGCCTCGGCGAGGGCTGCCTGACCCGCCGGGGTGAGGTGCAGGTCGAAGGGGAAGTACCAGCTCGCCTCCTGGGTCGGGTCCGCCGGGCGCAGCTCGCGGTAGCTCGCTCCCTCGCCGGCGCAGAGTTGGGCGAGGGTCGCGCTCAGGCGGGTCAGGTCGAAGTCGGCGGCGTCGCGCTCGAGGAGCGCCAGCGCCTCCTGGGTCCCCTCGCCCCCCGCGGCGTAGCGCGGGACCACCCGCAGCACGTGGCGCGGGGTGCCGGGGGGCGTGGCGGCGAGGGCCGCGCGCAGCGCGGCCAGGGCGGGGGCCAGCTCCCCGGCGCGCGCGGGTTCGTGGATCCAGAGGTCGCGGGCGAGGATCGCCGCGCGCTGGGCGCGGTAGCCGCCGAGGTTCGCGGCCACGGCGGAGAGCCCCAGCCCGTCGAGGACCCGGCCCCCGAGGCGCACCGTGTGCAGCCCCAGGACCCGCTCCCGCAGCGAAGGGGCGGGGGGCTCCGCGGGGCTCGGGGCGAGCTCGAACTCGCTGAAGTCGTTGTCGTAGACCACGAACACGACCGCGCGGGGCGCGCCCCCCTGGGCCAGCGCTTCGCGCAGGCGCAGCGGGTAGGCGGCGAGGCCGTCGCCAGGCATGCCGAGGTTCGCGCAGGGGAGCCCGTCGGCGGTCAGACGGGCCGTGGCCACCTCGGGCGCGGAGACCCCCCAGCCGAAGAGGAACGAGTCGCCGAGGCACCACACCGCACCGTCGCGGGCCTCGGGGGCCACGCCCACCCGCGCGCGGTAGCCGCGGGCGTCGGCCGCGACCTCGACGTGGAACTCGCGGCTGTAGTGCGTGCCCTGGGCCCCCGGCGCGAGCCGCGTCAGGCCGTCTGCGCCTCGCGCGAACAGGCCCGCGGAGAACCCCCGCGGGGGCTGGGGGCAGCAGCCGCGGAGCCCCAGCTCCCCGAGCGGGAGCACGAGCACCAGGCCGAGCAAGCACCCGCGACGCCAGCGACGTCGGCGCCGTTGGCGGGGGGTCTCGCCGGGCGAGGGGGAGGGGAGAGGGGGCTCCATGCCCCTAGGCTATCCAGCGCGGCCCTGGTTTGGGGCGCCGATCGCCGCGCTCGGCTCCTATCATGCGCGGCGTGAGCAGCAGCGTCGTCGTCGAGCCTCCGGTCGAGCCGGGCTGGGTCCGCGCCCTCTACAGTGTGGGTCGCTTCCACATCGTGGCGATCGCGGTGCTCGCCTGCCTCGCCTTTGGCTGGGCGCTGATCGGCAGCTACCCCTGGCTCGCCGCGGCGGCTTGCGCCTGCGACTGGTTCCTCGTGAACCTGCTCAATCGGATCGTCGACCTGCGCGAAGACGAAGCCAACGGGATCGTGGGCACGGGCTTCGTGGCGCGGCACCGGCGCCTGCTCCTCGCCGGCGCCGCGCTCCTCGGGCCGGCGAGCCTCGCGGCCACGCACCTCCTGGCCCCTGCCCTGACCCTCCCCCGGCTCGGGTACCACGCGCTGGGCCTGATCTACAACTACCGCGTCCTCCCGGGGCGTCGGCGCCTGAAGCAGCTCTATGCGCTGAAGAACACGGCCTCGGACCTCGGCTTCCTGATCACCTGCTTCGGCTACCCGCTCGCGATCGTGGGCGTCGACGCGCTGCGCCCCGACGTCGGCCTGCGCGGGCTGCTCGCCTTCGGCGCGTTCTTCTTCCTGTTCGAGCTGAGCTTCGAGGTGATCTACGACCTGCGCGACGTGGCCGGCGATCGCGCCGAGGGCGTGGCCAGCTTCGCGGTCGTGCACGGCGTCGCGGGCGCGGCGCGGCTGGCCGACGCGCTCATGTTGGGCTCCATGGTCGTGCTCGGTGTGAGCTACGCCTGCGGCTGGGTGCCCTGGAGGCTCGCGGTCATGCTCGTGGCCCCCGCCGCTCAGCTCGTGCTCTACCGCCCCTGGCTCGCGCGCGGGGTGCGGGCGCGGGACTGCCTGGTGCTGACCTGGCTCGGGGCGATCCTGCTCGCGCTCTACCTGCTGTGGGGCGCGCTCGAGCTGCCCGGGGTGTCGGCGTGATCCCGGCCTGGGTCGAGCCCACCTGCTTCCTGCTCGTGGGGGTCTACCTCCTGGGAGCCTTGCGCGACCCCGCGGCGCGGGGAGCCCGGCTGCGCCGCTTCCTGCTCCTGGCCCTGGCCGGCTTCCTCGGCGAGGCGAGCTGCGTGCGGCTCTACGGCTTCTACACCTACGCCCCGGGCTGGCGGCTGAGCCTCGACGTGGTGCCCCTCGCGGTCGTGCTCGTGTGGCCGGTGGTGATCCTCTCCGCCCTCGACCTGGCGCGGGAGCTGACCCCCGCGGGTCGCCCGCTCCGCGCGGCCGCGCTCTGCGCAGCCCTCGTGTTCGCCGACGCGGCCCTGATCGAGCCGGTCGCGGTCCGCGCGGGCCTCTGGGCCTGGCACGCGCCCGGGATCTTCGAGGTGCCCCCGATCGGGGTGCTGGGGTGGTCGCTGTTCGCGGGGATCACGAGCGCTTGGTTCGCCTGGTTGGAGGCGAGCGGCGGGCGAGCGCTCTCAGGGGGCCTCTCCGAGGCCCCCTCACCCCCAACGGGCCGCCGGCGCCGGGTCCTGCGCCGGGCCGAGCTCGCGCTGGCGCCCCTCGCTCCGGTCGCGCTGCACCTCGCGCTGCTCGTGAGCTGGTGGGGCCTGCTGCGCTGGGTCGACCCCACGCTCCCGGGGCGCTACGGCGTGGCCCTCGCCTGGAGCGCGAGCTTCAGCGCCGCGGCCTGGGCGCTCCGCGCAGCTCCCGCTCGCTTCGGGACCCTCCTCGCTCGCGCCCCCGGGGCGCTCGTGTTCTTCGTGCTCCTCGTCGACCACGGCGACGCCGCGCTGCGGGCCTACGCGCTCGCCTTCCCCCTGCCCTACCTCGTGCTCTGCGCTCGCGCCCTGCGCGGCGCCCCGGCGCGCGAGCCCTCGCGGACCCGCACCCGACGCGCGTTGCGCTGGGCCGCGCTGGGCCTGGTGCTCGCCTGGGACGCCTTCCTCCTCGGCCCCGTGCCCGAGGTCGACACCCGCCTGCGCGAACCGGGATTGCCCGCTGAGCTCGCTCGCTTCGACGCCTACCTCGAGGCTCAGGAGGCGCGCTTCGACGACGTCACGCCCGGCGCGGAGAAGGCGATCGTGTGGGCGAACCCCGCGGCCCCTGCGCGGACGCCCCTGGCCCTCGTCTACCTGCACGGGTTCTCCGCCACCCGACAGGAGACGGCCCCCCTCTGCGACGAGGTCGCCAAGCGCCTCGGCGCCAACCTCTACTACCCGCGCCTCGCCGGTCACGGCCGCGGCGCCGCCCTCGGCGAGGCCACGGTCAACGCCTGGCTCAACGACAGCTACGAGGCCTACCGGATCGGGCAGCGCCTCGGCGAGCGCGTGGTGCTGGTGGGTACGTCGACGGGGGGCACCCTCGCCGTGTGGCTCGCGGCGCGGCCCGACATAGACCTGGCCGCGCTGGTCTTGATCTCGCCCAACTTCGCCGTGCGCGCCGCGTCGGCGAGCCTGCTCCTTGCCCCCTGGGGCGGCCAGCTCGCCGAGCTCGTCGTCGGCCCTGAGGTCAGCTGGCGCGCGCACAACGAGGCTCAGGCGCGCTTCTGGACCACCCGCTACCCCACCCGCTCGCTGCTCCCGCTCGCCGGCCTCATGGGCCTCGTCGCCGAGACCGACCTGGCGCAGATCCGCGCGCCGAGCCTGCTCGTGGTCTCCCCCGACGACGGGGTGGTCGACCCCGCCGTGGCGCGGGCCCGCTTCGCCGAGGTCCGCGCGCCCACGCGGGTGATCGAGGTTCAGTCCTGCGGCGACCCCAGCCGGCACGTGCTCGCCGGCGAGATCCTCGGCCCCGACGACACCGAGGCCCGCGTCGAGGAGCTGCTCGCCTTCCTGCGCGAGGTCGCGCGGGTCGATTTTTAGGGGGCCTCTCCGAGGCCCCCTCGCCCTCGCAGGTGAACTGCGAGGGCTCACCCCCAACGGGCCGCGGGCGCTGGTTTGCCGGGAGTCGGTCTCGGAGTCGGAGTCGGTCTCGGAGTCGGAGTCGGTCTCGGAGTCGGAGTCGGAGTCGGTCTCGGAGTCGGTCTCGGAGTCGGAGTCGGAGTCGGTCTCGGAGTCGGTCTCG
>JAGQRJ010000394.1 GCA_020425635.1 Planctomycetota bacterium
CCAGCCGCGGGCCCGCAGCCACCGCCTGGGGGTCGGCGGCGAGCGCCGCGAGCAGCGCGCCCAGGGCCGCGGCGTCGAGGACCGCGTCGTTGTTCAGGAACAGCAGCAGCTCCCCGCCCGCGTGGCGCGCTGCCTGGTTGCAGCCGCGGGCGAACCCGGCGTTGACGGGGTTCTCGAGCAGCTCGGTGTAGGCGCGGCGTCGCGCGGCGTGCTGGGACCCGTCGCGCGACGCGTTGTCGACCACGACCGCGCGCACCTCGGGCGGGAGCGCGTCGAGCGCGCGGGCCAGGCCTTCCCCGCCGTCGCGGTTGACCAGGCACACGGTGACGCTGGCCTCCTCGAGGGGCATGTCAGCCGGCGAGGCGCTCGGCGAAGGCGACGAACCCGCGCAGCAAGGTCTCGAGTCGGCCCTGGAGCTCGGCTCCGAGGCGCCCCTCGGCGTCGAGGGCCTCGAACACGTCGGGCAGGTAGAGCCGCTCGCCGTAGAGGCAGGCCCTGCGGTAATGGAACACCTGCTCCATGTGCTCCACCGCGCGCAGCCCTCCCCAGCGCCCGGCCGCCAAACCCACGAAGCAGCTCGGCGTGCCGACCAGGCTCTCGGGGAAGCGCAGCATGTCCACGAAGTATTTGAGCGCGCCGGGGAAGGACCCGTTGTATTCGGGGACGAGGGTGATCACCCCCTGAGCGTCGGTGATCGCCTCCTGGAAGGGGGCGAAGCCCGCCGGCTTCGCGGCGTAGCTGTCGGGGGAAAAGACCTCGGGGGGGAGCTCCTGCAGGTCGAGCAGCCGCGCCTCGTGGCCCTCGCCCGCGAGAAAATCGGTGACGAGCTGCGCGACCTTGCGGGTCTGGCTGCCGGGGCGGTTGGTGCCCGAGATCACTGCGAACATGGCTCGCCCCCTCGCGAAGGGGCAGCATACCGCTGGAGGAGACCGCGTGGAGATCGACGGAGCCATGGGCGAGGGCGGCGGTCAGGTGCTGCGCACGAGCCTCGCCCTGAGCCTGATCACGCAGACCCCGCTGCGGGTCGTGAACGTGCGCGCGGGCCGCAAGCGGCCTGGGCTGCGCCGGCAGCACGTGGCCGCGATCGAGGCCGCGGCTCAGGTTGGCGGCGGGCGCGTCGAGGGCGTGGCGCTCGACGCGCGCGAGTTCACCTTCTACCCGCGCGCGATCCGCGGCGGCGACTACCGGTTCGAGGTCGAGAGCGCGGGGAGCATGACCCTCGTGGCGCAGACCGTGCTCCCCGCCTTGTGGGCGGCGCGCGTCCCGGCGACGCTCGCGTTCAAGGGCGGGACCCATAACCCGATGGCGCCCACCTTCCACTACCTGAGCGAGGTGTTCCTCCCGCGCGTCGCGCCCCTGGGCTGCAAGGCCTCTGCGACCCTCGCGCGGCCCGGGTTCTACCCCAGGGGAGGCGGACGCTTCCGGCTGGAGCTGAGCCCAGAGCGTCCCGCGGGCGCGCTGACCCTCCTCGAGCGCGAGCCCCTGAGCGGGGCCCGCGCGCGGGTGATGGCGCCGGGGCTGCCCGAGCACGTCGCCCAGCGGGAGCTGGCGCGGGTGCGTGAGCGCCTCGGCTGGAGCGAGGCACAGTGCGAGGTCGTGCCTTGCTCCGCCGCACAGGGTCCCGGCAACGTGCTGATCCTCGAGGTCCAGCACGGCGGGCTCCGAGAGCACGCGACCGCCTTCGGCGAGCGCAGGAAGCCCGCCGAGGCGGTGGCGGACGAGGCGATCGACGAGCTCGAGCGCTACCTCGCCGCGCCGGTGCCCGTGGGCGAGCACCTGGCGGACCAGCTGCTGCTGCCCATGGCCCTCGCCGGCGGCGGACGCTTCCGCACCCTGCCGCTCTCGCTGCACGCGCGCACGCAGCTCGAGCTGATCCCGCGCTTCCTGGGCGTCGAGTTCTCGGTCACGCCGTGCCCGGGTGGGGTCGAGGTCTCGGTCGCGCGGAGCGGTTAGCCCAGGGGGATTAGCTGCATGAGGAACGCCACGCCGAGCGCGACGCTGACCAGCCCGCTGACGCCCATCGCAAACAGCATTGGGACGCGCTTGTGGGGGGGCACCTTGGCGCTGGCGAGGAGGGCCAGCGGCACCTCTCCGAATCCGATGACGATCATGATCACCCCGAGCAGTACGTGCGTCTCCACGGCGCCTCCCCCCTCCAGCATGGCACGCCTCTAGGCTTCGGGCAGCGGCGCGAGGGCGTAGAGCAGGATCGCCGCCGCCGCGTTGACCGAGTAGCTGTCCACCCCCGGCGGCATGGGGATCCTCAGCTCGGCGTCGTAGCGCGCCGGCGCCAGCCCGTGGGCTTCGCTGCCGAGGACCAGGGCGTAGGGCCCGTCGTCGGGGACGAAGCTGCGCAGGTCCGCTCCGGCGGTGGTCGCGGCCACGGTGCGCACCCCCAGCCCGCGCAGCTCCTCGAGCAGCTCGGGGGTCTCGGCCGCGAGCAAGGGGAGCTTGAATACGCTCCCCATGGAGGCTCGAACGGCCTTCGGGTGGTAGGGGTCGCTGCGCCCCGTGGCGATCAAGCCCCGCGCGCCCCCAGCGTGCGCGGTGCGGACCAGCGCCCCCACGTTGCCGGGGTCGGTCACGTCGACCAGGACGACCACCCTCGCCCGCGGGGCGCGGAGGAGGGACGCGAGCGGAGGAGGTTCCTGAACGCCGACGAGGCCGAGGATCGCGCCAAAGGTCCGCCCTCCAAGCAGCGGGGCGAGCTCGGCGTCGGGGGCGCGCTCGAGGGCGACCCCGGCTGCGGCGAGCGCCGCGAGCAGCGCCGCTTCCCGCGCGGACGCGCCGTAGGATTCCGCGGCCAAGGCCTTGAGCGGGGGGCGGCCAGCCCGCAGGGCCCGCTCGTGGAGGCGCGTGCCCTCGATCGCGAAGCAGCCCCAGCGGGCGCGGCCCCCAGGCGCGAGGACCTGGCCGTAGACCGTGCGGAAGGGGACGCGGCGGGCTTCCTCTTGGTTCTCGAGGAGGGTCATGCCTGGGCCTCCGGAACGGAAACGGCCACGGCGAGGAGCCGTGGCCGCTGATACACCGTCAGGGACTCGAACCCCGAACCCGCTGGTTAAGAGCCAGCTGCTCTACCGATTGAGCTAACGGTGCGTGAAGAGGCATTATACCAGGTGGGCACGCGCGGACAAAGCCTCAGCTCAATTCCCTGGCGGGAGTCCACGCGCGACGTAGGCTCGGTGCTCAGGAGGGTTCATGGCGGCGTCAGCTGAAGGGTACTTCGGCCCTAAGCTCTTTGGCTTCTTGAAGGAACTCGAAGAGAACAACGATCGGGACTTGCTCGTCAAACCGGGCCCAGGTCCCGTGGGGGCGGGGGGAGACCCCCGGTGGGCGGTCGCTGCCGACGGTCCTTGATCACGATCTTCAGCCCGGGGCGCGGCGCGGGGGCCGCGCGGACGCTCTGCTCGTTGACCTGGATCTTGGGCTTCGGCTGGTTCAGCAGCCCGCCGTCGCCGCGCAGGCGGCTGTAGCACGACCGCGGGTAGCTCAGGCCTGGGGGGAGGCGGTAGCCGACCGTGTCACCGCTGGGGAGCAAACCGACGTGTATGTAGCGGCGTCCCGCCATGCGATCGAGGCGCTGCTTGAGCTTCCCCGACGCGTGACGGCTCTGAGCGGCGATCGCGGTATGGGTGAACTGACCGCTGCCGAGTCGCGCGGCGAGGTAGAAGATCTCGTGTTCGAGCTCGGCGAGCTCGATCGGGTCGCTCTCCTCCTGGTTCTTGAAGAACCACTCCTTGAGCCGCTCGAGGCGCCCCTCGTCGTTGTGCTTGCGCTTGAGCTTCAGATGCCGATAGCAGCTGTCGCAGAGCAGCGGGGGGCGGACCTGCACGCCACCCTCGGTCGGCGCGGGGGGCGAGTCTTCGCCGCAGGTGGGGCAGGTGTCGAACACCGAGGTCGGGACGTTGACCAGCTCGGGGAACTCGTAGGTCAGGAACTCGGCCCACTCGTTCTTCACCACGGCGGTCCCGTCGGCGACCTTGTCGCCGTTCTCCTCGATCTCCTCCAGGGAGAACGGGAGCTCGAGGAATAAGCGCGCGATCGGCACCTCGCCCTTGTTCATGAGCGCGAGGCGAAACATGACCTTCTCGACCGCGAGTGGAATCGTGAGCTTCAGCGCTGGCCTCCCCCAAGAATCTACTGTTCCTCGGCGCGCTTGGTAAGGGCAGAAGGGACTTGCCGCCGCTGCGTGGGGCGCGACAATACGACGCACAGGAGGTTCAGTGGAAGGGGTCGAGATCGACTACGGCGTGCTCAAGCAGGCGCTGCGCGACGTGCTGGGGGAAGACGGGCTGCTCGGCGAGGCGCCGCTCGCGGTGCGCTTCCAGCGCGGGACCTTGATCCTCAAGCCCGAGGACGCGAGCCTCCAGCCCAAGGAGGTCCCGATCGAGGACTTCTTCCGCAAGATCGTGCGTGTGCGCGATCAGCTGCGGATCCTGGAGCAAAAGCTCAACAACCACCCCAAGCTCGACGGCGACGAGAAGCAGCTCCTGCAGGGCTACCTCACCCGCTGCTACGGCACCCTGACGACCTTCAACGTGTTGTTCCAGGAGAAGGGGGATCACTTCGTCGGGCAGCGCGGGAAGTAAGCGCGATGACGGGCGGCGGCGGCACGGGGACTCAGACCGACACCGAGGTCACGACCCACACTCAGCTGATCCCGCCCTACCACCTGATCCTGCTCGACGACGACGACCACTCCTACGAATACGTGATCGAGATGCTGATCGCGGTGTTCGGCATGAGCAAGGAGCGGGCCTACCTGCACGCGTGCGAGGTCGACAGCACCCAGCGCACGATCGTGATCACCACCAGCCGCGAGCACGCGGAGCTCAAGCAGGAGCAGGTCCACGCCTACGGGCCAGACCATCGGATCCCGCGCTGCGCAGGGTCGATGACCGCGATCGTGGAGCCGGCGTGACCCCCGACGACGTCGCGGCCGCCTGCGCGGCGGCCGGCGTCGAGGTCGACGACGACGGAGCCCGGCGCCTGGCGAGCTACGCGGGGCTGCTGCTCGCCGCCAACGAGCGCACGAACCTGACCCGGATCACCGCGCCCCGCGACGTGTTGGTCAAACACGTGATCGACGCGCTGCTCGGGCTGCCGTTCTTGGCTCCGCCGGTGGTCGACGTGGGGAGCGGCGGGGGCGTGCCCGGTTTGGTCCTGGCCTGTGTGCGCCCGGAGTGGCCGATCACCCTCGTGGAGTCGCTCTCGCGCAAGACGAGCTTTCTGCGGCAGGCCGCGGAGGAGCTCCGGCTGGGGGCGGTCGAGGTGTGCACCGCGCGCGCCGAAGCCCTCGGTCAGGGCGAGGGCCGAGCGCGCTTCAGGTGCGCCACGCTGCGCGCGGTCTCGAGCGTCTCGACCTGCCTCGAGCTCGGGCTCCCGCTCGTCGAGGTCGGCGGCGGTGTGCTGCTCTACCGCGGGCCCGAGGTCGAGGGGCTCGACGCGGCGGAGCGCGTGGCCCAGGAACTCGGCGGCGGCGCGCTCACGCGTCGTGCGCACACGCTCCCCGACGGCTCGGCGCGCACCCTGCTCTGGATCGAGAAGCGCTCGCCGACCCCGCCCCGCTACCCCCGGCGCGACGGGGTCCCCGCCAAGCGTCCCCTGAGCTAGACGTGGACCGAGCGCAGTGAGCGACCGTCGCCTCCGCGAGCTCGAGCGGCGCTTCGCCGAAGAGGGGACTCCCCAGGCGGAGCAGGCGCTGCTGCGCGTCCGGGTCCAGGTCGGCGACCTCTCGTCCGATTGGCTGCGGGTCGCGGCGCACCTGGGCCACCCGGCGGCGCGCAAGGCCTTGGGGGGCTTCGTGCGGGTCGCGACCCTGGACGACCTGGACGTCAGCCTGGACGGCTGGGGCGCCGAGGCTCAGCTCCGCGCGGCGGTGTGCTTGCTCGAGAGCCGGGCCGACGCTGCCCTGGCGCCAGGGGCAGACGGGGACATCCTGCACCCGGTGGGGCCGCTGGTCGCGGCCGTGCTCTCGACCGCGGCGAGCCCGGCGCTCGCCGCCGAGGCCGAGGCGGTGCTCTCGGCGCTCGAAGCGCGCTGGCCGGGCTTGACCGCCCCTTGGCCCGACGGACCCGCCCACGCCTGGGCAGCTCGCTGCCTGCTGCGCGCGATCTGCGGGCGCGCGGCGCCCGAGCTGCACGACTTGCTGCGGCCCCAGCTCGACGGCGCGAGCAAGCGCGAGACCGCGAAGGCCCTGCGCGTCGCGCTCGTGCCCTGGGCGCTGAAGGGCCGCGGGACGCCGCCCGCCGGGCTGCTCCCCAACGCCCCCGTTCCCGTGGAGGCCTTGCAGACCGGCGTCGACGAAGCCCACGCCGCCTTTCGTGCGCGGCTGCAAACCAAGGAGGTCTTGCGCCAGGCCACGGCCTTGCGCCGGCGACGGCGCGAGAAGCGCCTGGCCCTCGATGCCCTGCGGCTCGCGGCCTGCATGGGGGACCCCGCGGCGTGGCTCGTCGCCAAGCCCGACGAGCCCCCGGCCCTGGTGGCGAAGCTGGCCGTGAACCCGCAGCGACAGGGCGCCCAGCTGGCGCTGCAGCTCTCGAGCTTGCTCTTGAGGTTCGCCAAGAAGCTCCCGCGCGACGAGCAACGCCGCCTGACCTACCTCCGCAGGCTGCACGATCCTCAGGCGACGGCCAGCGACCTCAAGCCCGTGTGGCCGGACTGGAGCCGGCCCTTGGTCGCGCGCCTGGCGCTGGTGGTCGGCGACGAGCTCGTGCTGCGCTTCGCGGCCCACGACCCCGACCCGCGCCCGCGGCTGGCGCTGGTCGTGGCCCACGCGTTTCACCGCGATCCGCTCGGCGGCGACCCCCACGCGGTGCAGGCCGCAGCTCGCGAGGCGAGCAACTGCGCGCGGCGCAAGCTCCCCGACCCCGCCAAAGCCGCCGCGCAGGGCGCGAGCTGGGCCGCCCAGGTCGTCGCGAGGATCTACACCCGTGCGAGGGTGCCCACCCTGCAGGGGGCCCGCTTCGACCTCCTGGACCGCGCCCTGGCCGCGGGGTTCTCGCCGCAGGAGCTGTGGGACCTGCTGCGCAGGGCGACGATCGCGTGGGCGCTCGACCACGAGGCGGCGTCCCCCGGCGCTGAAGGCCGAGCCTACCGACCGGGCGACGCCTACGCGGTCGGAGAGCTCCTCGAGCACCCTCGCTTCGGGCTGGGTCGCGTCCTCGCCGCCTCCGGACGGCGGCTCGACGTCGAGTTCGAGGGGGTCACTCGGAGCCTGATCCAGGGCGGATAGCTCCCTTGCGGGAGCACGGCTTACGGCTCGTGCCCGCCTGGCTGGGCAAGACGGCGATCGAGAACGCTCCAACGCATTTAATTGAAAGGACTTACGGATTCGGCCGCAGGGTGGCCCAGCTTCGGAACGCGGAATCCTGCGGGAGCGCTTGATCCGGGGCCTCGAATTGCTGGGGGTTCCGCAGATCTCCATATATCGCAGCGCGTTATGGCCTTGTTGCGCCATTTAAAAAGCGACGTCAGACGCTGCAACGTGCTATCTTCGCCCGCCTAGAGGGACGAGAGGGATCGGATGAACAAGGGTGCACCCAGCGCCAGGGCGTTTGCTCTGGTCGCTGCAGTCGTTGTCGTCGCCGCCTACGCGGGCCTGGCTCGCTACCTTCCCCAGCCGCAGCGCCTCGAGGTCGCCCAGGCGACGCCCGGCGCGACCGCAGGCGGGGAGTGCGACGAGCCGGGGCACGGCCCGACCGGGCACGTCTGCGGCCTCGACGCCAAGGCGATGCTGACCCAGTTCCAAGCGGCGATCACCGAGCGCGGCAGGGTGCACACGACGGAGCCCCTGCCGGCCGGCCTGGGTCTGCGGGTGCGCTCGGAGTGGAACCTCGGTGTGGCCGCGGGGACCCCCGACCTGGAGGCCCTCGCGCGCGCCCATGGCGCCGAGCTTCTGCGGAGCCTCCCGACCCTCGATCAGGCGTTGGTCCGCGCTTCGGCGGAGGCGGCCGAGGCCCTGCGCGCCGACCCACGGGTGCGCTACCTCGAGCCCAACCTCGCGGCCCGCGTCGCGCTGACCCCCAACGACCCGTTCTTTCCCCAGCTCAAGGGCCACCAAAACGCGTCGCTCGAGCGCGCCTGGGACCTGACCACCGGCGACCCGCGCGCGGTGGTCGCCGTGCTCGACACCGGGGTCGACCCCACCCACCCCGACCTGCGCAACCGCCTCCTGCCCGGCTTCGACTTCGTCAACAACACCGCGACCTTGCGCGACGACAACGGTCACGGCACCGCCATGTGCGGGATCGTGGCCGCCGAGGGCGGCAACTCGCTGGGCGTGGTCGGCGTGGCCTTCAACTCGCGCGTGCTGCCGGTGAAGGTCGCTGACGCCAACGGGCTCGCGAGCGTCGCCGACGTGGCCGCGGGGATCGACTACGCGATTCAGCAGAACGCGAAGGTGATCAACCTCAGCCTGGGCACCCCGATCGACAGCCAGGCGCTGCGCGACGCCGTCGACCGCGCCCTCAACGCGGGCGTGGTGGTCGTGGCCGCGGCCGGCAACGACCCGGTGCACCACGAGATGTTCCCCGCAGCCCACCCGGGGGTGGTCTCCGTGACCGCCATGAGCTCGGGCGTCGACGCCGAGCTGAGCTACGAGTGCGTGCTGGCCGAGGGCGTCGAGGTCGGCGCGCCCGGCGAAGGCCTGGTGACGACCCTCCCCGGTGACGTCTACGGCTTCGTCAGCGGCTCGAGCGCTGCCTCCGCCTTCACCGCGGGCGTGGCCTCGCTCGTGATCGCGCGCACGCCGGGCCTCAGCGCCAAGGAGGTCGCGCGGACCCTCGCCGAGGCGGGCGACCGGATCGACGCGCTGGCCGGGCTCGAGACGACCTTCCGCTTCGGGCGGCTCAACGCCGAGCGGGCCGTGCTGCGCTCGGCGCGGACCTTCGCCGACGTCGCCGTCACCGACATCCAGCTGGTGCCTCGTCAGCCGAACCCGGGTCAGCAGGTGCAAGCCGTGGTCACGGTCACGAACCAGGGGCACACCCAGGTCACCGGCCTTCCGGTGCGCCTCCAGTATCAAGCCGCGGGCCAGGGCCGGATCGAGGTCGGCGTGCGCGGCTTGACCCCGCTGATCCCCGGCGACAGCCAACAGATCGCGATCGCCTTCGCGGCGCCGGCGGCCAACGGCTATCAGGTCAGCGCGATCGTCAACAACGCCCCGGGCGAGACCGAAGTCGCCGACAACCGCCTGGACATGGGCTGGGTCGTCGCCGCCGGTGTCGCGCCGGACGTGCGCATCGTGCGTCGCTGGTTGACCGCGCCAGACGTGGCCGCGGGCACGGTGACCGCCTTCGTCGAGCTCGAGAACGCGGGCACCGCCCCGGTGGCGAACCTGGCGGTCAACGCGACGGTCGAGCGGGTCGTCTCGGCGAAGCCCGGCTCGGGCCTGGCCCCCGGCAACCCGCAGACGGTGAGCCTCGGCCAGCGCGTGGTCCCAGCCTTGGCGGTCGGCGGACGGGAGACCCTCTCCTTCGTCTACACGATCCCGACCCCCGCGCCGGCGGGCCTCCTGCGCTGCACGCTCAACGCCGTGCCGCAGCCGGGCGAAATGACCCCGGGCGACAACGCCGCGATCTTCGACTTCATGCTCGGGCAAGCGGGACCGCTGACCGGCCTCTACCAGCAGAGCAACGGCGTCGACCTGATCCCCGACGCCCCCTGGCGGATCGAGCCGGGCGTGCCCTACGTCCCCGTGCAGGTGTTCGTGCCCTCCAAGGGCGGGCGCACCGCGTCGACCAGCCTGAACATCGACCGCACGCGGATCTCGGTGCGCGACACCCCGACCGGCCCCGCGACCCTCGTCTACGAGGACACCGCTGGCGCCGCGCCGAGCCTCGTCCCGGGCGGGTTCGAGATCATCGACGAGCTGGGGGCGCTGCGCAGCGGTCCCAACGCCTTCGACGTGTTCGGCGAGGACCGACTCGACGTGAACGGTCGGCACGACATCTTGCGCGTGCCTCGCGGGGCGCTGGGCGTGGTGGACTACCCCGCGGCCCCCGAGGTCAAGTTCGTCGACGTGAAGGTCGACTGGACCTCGCGCCGGAACCTGATCTTCGGCTTGCGCCGCACTCGGCACGGCAGCCACCGCGTCGTGCTCCGCGTTGGGTTCTCCCCGGCGGCGCTGCCCCAGCTCCCGGGCGACAACCACTACTACGACGTGCACCACCACACGATCGCGGAGTGGTACTTCGGCTCTGCCCTCGACATCTTCGCCCCGCGCAAGGCCTACGGCGGGCCGCTGCAGATGGTCTTCGAGAGCTGCTACGCCATGGGCTTCCTCAAGGCGCCCACCGCAGGCGAAGCCTGGGGGCGAATCATCACCACCGACCACATGGCCTTCAACAACCGCACGATCCCCGACCCGGACGGCGCCGACCACCGCCCGCCCTTCGGCCCGCAGGCGCCTGGCATGCACCCGCCAGGGATCGGCCAACACGAGGCCTACCGCAACGTGCTCGGCCCGACGGCCGGCGAAGAGGTGGCGTTCAAGCAGGACGTCCCGCTGCCCAAGATCCACTCGGTGATCGACCGCCTCCTCGACCTGCTGCCAGGCCTGCCCCTCGGCGCGCACATGCTGCTCAACCGCGCGAACCACGTCGAAGGTCCGTGGCACGGCGGCGGCTGGTTGAAGGGCCCGGGTAACCCGCCCATCAACGTGGACCTGTTCCCCTTGCTCGGCGACCTGGCGACCCAGGACCAGGGCCGCCAGGGCGACGCGTTCATCTACGCCGCGCACCCCTTCAGCGGGATGGGCTGGCGCGACGACAACCTCGAGGGTGGCTTCGGGCTCGATCCCGCGCGGCGCACCCGCGACGCGGTCCACCCGGGGTCGAACGAGTTCGTGCTCAAGGGGCTGCAGTTCTTCAACGGCCGCGGCGCGCGCGCGCTGCCCAAGCCGCAGATCGACTTCAACGACTTGAACCCCTGGGCCGACGCGACCTTCGCCCAGGGCGTGCAGGAGTGGGACGAAGACATTTGGGCGGGCCTGGCCGAGTATCAGAAGATCCTCACCCAGACCCTCGAATACGCCTTCACCTCCGACCCCGAGACCAAGTTCGTGCGCAAGATCTACGCGGCGGCGGGGTCCGACGCCCACGGCGACTTCAACTTCTCGACCGGGCGCACCGCGACCCCGATCAGCCTCAACTCGACCTACAGCGTCGGCGATGAGGCGCTCTACCGCGCCCGGACCTACGTGCTCGGCGACGGCAAGCAGGGGCCGACCCACGCCGAGCGCTGGATGGCTGCCTACGCCGACGGGAACACGGTGCTCACCGACGGGCCGCTGGCGTTCCTCGAGCTCGACGCGCACAGCCGCTGGGACAGCGACGCGCTGCGTTGGCACGACCTGAGCCAGAACTCGGAGAACAAGGACGGGCAGATCGGCGGAGACGGCCCCCTCGACGGCGGACGCACCGCGCTCGTGCGCCGTGGGAGCAGCGCGCCGCGCTTCCGCTACCGCTACGGCTCCACCCCGGAGTGGGGCGCCGTCGCTTCGCTCAAGCTCTACAAGAACAGCGTGGGTCAGCCGAACCCGACGATCAGCCGCAACGGCTACGACCACCCCGTGGGCGTCGCCGACTTCGCCCTCGCCGGCGAGAACGCCTGGCACGAGCGCGACCTCGACGCCAACCAGGAGGGCCCGGTCGACTCGATCACCGCCTTCCAGTTCGGCGCCTACACCGGGGTCGACCCGGACGTGACCGGCCTCGGTCCCAACAACTACCGCTGCTGGACCAACCCGATCTACGCCGTGCCCTACGACGTTCAGATCGACGCCCGCGTCGACCCCAACTCGCGCATGATCCAGCCTGGAGAGCTGACGGTGACCTACACCTTCGACGTCTCCATGGACCCCACGCTGCCGGGGGTCGAGGTCAAGGCGCTCGACCAAAACGGCAACTCGAGCGACGGGACCTTCGCGCCCTTGGCGATCCTCGGCCCGGTCGCTGGGAGCGGCTGGTCGGATCGCCCCGGGATCAAGAACTCGGTCCTGACCCTCACCAACTCCGTGGCGATCCCGCTCAACGCGCCGGCCTATCCGGCCGCGGGTCGCACGACCCTCGTCGTCTACTTCCGCGACGCCCCGCGCGACGCCGCGGGCAACGCGCTCAACCGGATCGCGGACACCGTCGAGACCCAGGGCTTCGGCCCTGGCAGCGGGCCGCCCCCCGGGACGACGGCCAGCGGCTCGACGGCCAGCGGCTCGACCGCGGCGGGGTCGAGCGGGAGCAGCGGCACCACCGCCGCCGGGGCGACCCCGGGCAGCGTGGCCGGGGTCAGCGGAACGAAGCGCAGCAGCAGCAGCGGCTGCAGCCTGGGCAACGAGCAAGGCTCGCCCTGGCCGCTGGCCTTGCTCGCCTTCGGCGCGCTGTACGCGCTGCGCCGGCGCTCCTAAGCGGCCGACGCTCGTCGCAGGGAGGAGACAAGCCCGGACTTCGCCGAGCCGAGCTCGGCCGCGGCCTGGCGCCCACCTACCCGAGCATGTCCACCACGTGGGCCTCGTCGACGGGGCGGATCACTCCGCGGTCGGTGACGATCGCCGTGATCAGCTCGGCGGGGGTCACGTCGAAGGCCGGGTTCCACACACCGGCGGCAGCTGGAGCGATCCGGCGCCCGTTGAACAGGCGCAGCTCGTCGCCGTCGCGCTCCTCGATCGGGATCTGCGCCCCCGAGTCGAGGGTCAAGTCGAAGGTCGTGACCGGGGCGGCGACGTAGAACGGAATCCCGTGCTGCTTGGCGAGGACCGCGTGGGTGTAGGTGCCGATCTTGTTGGCCACGTCGCCGTTGCGCGCGATCCGGTCCGCGCCGACGACGACGGCGTCGATCATGCCCCGCTGCATGGCGAAGCCCGACATGCCGTCGGAGATCAGGGTCACGTCGACCCCGTTTTCGGTCAACTCGAAGGTCGTCAGCCGCGCGCCCTGCAGCAGCGGGCGGGTCTCGCAGGAGATCACCGAGACACCGCGCCCGGACTCCGCCGCGGCGTAGATACAGCCCAGCGCGGTGCCATAGCCCGCCGTGGCCAGGCCGCCCGCGTTGCAGTGGGTGAGGACTCGCGCGTTCGGCGGGAAGAGCGCCGCGCCATGGCGCCCCATGGTGCGGCACATCGCGAGGTCCTCGGCCTGGATCGCGCGCGCCTCGGCGAGCAGCGCGGCGACGAAGGAGCGGGCGTCGGTGGCTCGGCCCTCCTCGCGCGCGATCGCGGCGCGCATGCGGTCGAGGGCCCAGAACAGGTTGACCGCCGTGGGCCTTGTGGCGGCGAGGCCTTCGAGC
>JAGQRJ010000395.1 GCA_020425635.1 Planctomycetota bacterium
GCAGGAAGCGCTGCACGTTGGCCTGCAGGTCGTCGGGCAAGAAGGGCTTGGTCACGAAGTCGACGGCGCCGAGCTTGAGGCAGGCCACGGCGGTCTCGACCGTGGGGAAGCCGGTCATGATCAGGACCGGGAGCTCGGGGTCGTGCGCGCGCACCGCCTCGAGCAGCTCGACGCCAGACAGCCCGGGCATGCGCACGTCGGAGATCAGGAGGTCGAAGGCCTCGGTCTTGATCCGCTCGAGGGCGCGGGTGGCGTCTTCTTCGGTGACGGCCTCGACGCCGGGCAGCCGCGAGACGGTCTCTGCGCACACCTCGCGCATTCCCTCCTCGTCGTCGACGACCAACACCCGAGCCATGGCCCCTCCAGCGCTCAGGGTATCGCATGCGGAGCCAGACAGAAGGAGCGCGTGGCTCAATCTTCGGCGGCGGCCGGCGCGACGAGCAGGGCGCAGGGGAGGCGTCGCAGGAGGCTCTCAGCCGTGTTCGGGCGCAAGATCCGCTCCAGCCCCGTACGCCCCGCGGTGCCCAACACCAGCACGTCGGCCGAGGTCTCTTGCTGGGCCGCGGCGATCACTTCGGGGACGGAGCTCCCGCTGCGCGTGATCACGTCGACCTCGACCTCGTGCAGGCCGAGGGACTCCATGACCTCGTCGGCCGCCTTGCGGTGGGCTTCGCCGTCGGTCTGCACGTAGAGCAGCGTCAGGTGCGCGGTGAAGGTGCGGGCCATTTCGCTGGCCACGGTGAGCGCCGCCAGCGCCGGGTCGCTGCCGTCGACCGCGCACAGGAGCTTCTTCCACGTCGGGCGCCCCCCGGGGGGCACGAGCAGGGTCGGGATCTTGCTCTCGCGGCAGAGCGTCTCGGCGCTGCTCCCGAGCAAGCGCTCCCAGCCCGTGCGCGCGGCCGCGCCCACCACGATCCAGGAAGCGCGCCAGCGCTCGGCGTGCTCGAGCAGCGCAGCGGCCGCCTTGCCTCGCAGGAGTTGGGGCGGCTCGACCTCGAGCCCTTCCTTGCGGGCGCGCTCGGCCAACGCGTTCATGCGCTCCCGCGCGAAGCTCTCGGACTCCCTGCCGCTCGGAGCGAGGATCCCGTCGGCACCCAGCACGTGCACCGGCAGCACCCGGCTGCCGTAGATCCGCGCCACGTCACCCGCCGCCTGCAAGACCTCGTCTTCGCCCTCTCCCAGGGCGCAGCCGACTAGAATTCGCTCGAGCTTCATGGTCCGCTCCTCGCATGCCTCCCCGAGCAAGGGTGAGGCCGCTTTAAGTCTAAGGGCTATGAGGAAGGACGTCGCGCCGTTGTGACCGTAGACCCCTCGCTTCCCAGATTCGGTCCGATCGTGTGGCCAGCCGTGGTGCTCCCCGGGTGCATTGCGTTGGCCTTCGCCGGGGTTGGCTTCGGCGGGATCGTGGCCTTCCTCGTGCTCGGGAGCCTGGTGGCTTGGGGAACCTACGGGTGGATCAGCAGCCAGCTGAGACCGACGGCGACCCCCCAGGCGGTGCAGCTGGAGCAGACCAATCGCGCGCTGGTCGAGGAGATCGCGACCCGGCGGCGGGTCTTGCAGCGCATGCAGGAGGTCGAGGCGGAGACCCGGGCCATGATCGAGGGGGCGGTGGACGCGATCCTCACGATCGACGAGCAGGGAGCCGTGCTCAGCGCCAACCCCGCCGCCGAGCGGCTGTTCGACTACCGGACCTCGGAGCTGATCGGGCGCTCGGTGAGCGAACTCATGCCGGAGCCTCACGCGAGCGACCACGACTCCTACGTGCGCAGCTACCTGCAGACGGGCGAGGCCAAGATCATTGGGATCGGGCGCACCGTGGAGGCCATGCGCCGCGACGGGACGCTCGTCCCCGTGCGGCTCGCGGTGAGCGAGATCCGGCGGGCGGGCGGGCGAGTGTTCATGGGGACCCTGCACGACCTGACTCAGGAGCGGCTCCTGGAGCGGCAGCTGACCCAGGCGACGAAGCTCGCCGCCATGGGCGAGCTCGCGGGTCACATTGCCCACGAGGTCAACAACCCGATCGGGGTCGTCAGCGCCAAGGTGCGCCTGCTCCTGAGCGGGGACGAGGCGCTCTCGGAGAAGGTGCGCAGCGATCTGAACAAGATCGTCCAGCAATGCGACCGGGTCTCGACCTTGACGCGCGGGCTCCTCGACTACTGCCGGCCGACCGACGCGCCCAAGGTCGCCCTGGACATGCTGGGGCCGCTGCAGCGGGCCATGGGCTTCCTCGAGACCCAGGCGGCGCGGGGCGGAGTCCGCGTGATCAAAGAGCTCGAGCCCGCGCCGGTGTCGCGCGCCAACGGGGGAGAGCTCGAGCAGGTGTTCTTGAACCTGATCCTGAACGCGCTGCAGGCCATGCCCAACGGGGGAGCGCTGACCCTGCGCAGCGGGCGCGCGGACCGAGCACGTGGACCCGGCAGTCAGGTCGAGGTGCGTGACACCGGCGGGGGCATGGACGAGGCGACGCGGCTGCGGGTGTTCGAGCCGTTCTTCACGACGAAGGGCGTCAAGGGCAACGGGCTGGGGCTCGCGATCTGCTACGGCCTGGTCCACGCGCACGACGGCGAGCTCGAGGTCGAGTCGGAGCCGGGGCAAGGGAGCGCGTTCCGCGTGTGGCTGCCGGTCACGCCCACGTGACCGGCCCCTGGCGCGTATTCCCACCCGTGAGACCTCCGCGGGTCGAAACTCCAAGAAGGCAGCAGGTTGACGCCGGGCACAGCGCTTGCTCGACTAGCCCTGTTCGGAGGTTCCCGTGCTCTCCCTGACCGATCTGACCGTCGCCGACGTCATGACCGTAAACCCCGTGTGCCTGCGGCCCGACGCGACGCTGGCCGACGCGTCGAGCACGCTGCTCGCCAAGCGGCTGACAGGTGCGCCGGTCGTCGGCGCCGACGAGTCGCCGCTGACGGTGGTCTCGACCGCCGACCTCTTGCGTGCTTACAGCACGGAGCCCAACGCAGGCTCGGTCGGCAAGCAGGGGATCGCGACCGCCGTGCAGCAGGTGCCGGTGACCTGCGAGGGATCCATGGCCTTGACCGAGGCCTGTGAGCGCATGGTGCGGGCACGGACCCACCAGTTGCTGGTGGTCGACGGCGGGCGCCTGGTCGGGGTGCTGAGTTCCACCGACGTGGTGCGCGCCGTCGCGTGCATCGACGACCTGCGCAAGAGCGGGCGCTTCAAGACCGACGCAGGCGCCGCGAGCGACGCCACATCCACGTAGACGCCGCGGCGAGCAGCGCCCAGCAGGAGGAGATCCCCATGCCCTGGCAGCAGACCGTCGAGTCGCTCATGACGCGCGACGTCTTGACGACCCCCGAGAGCGAACCCCTCGTCACCGCCATGGAGACCATGGCCGAGCAGCGGATCCGGCACGTGCTGGTGACCGACGCCAACGACGCGCTGGCAGGGATCCTCAGCAACCGCGACGTCGCGCGCGCCGTCCTCGTCGACCGCGAGCGCAAGCTCGACCTCTACGCGGTCACCGTGGGCGCGGTCATGACCGGCGACCCCATCACGGTCGGCGCCCAAGCGCCCCTGGCCGAGGCCGCGCGGCTCATGCTCGAGAACCGGATCAACGCCCTCCCGGTGCTCTCCCGGGATGGCGAGCTCGCCGGGATCATCACCAGCGACGACCTGCTCTACGCGGTGGTCCAGGCGGGCCCGCTCCGTTCGCCCCAGCTCTAGCTCCGAGCCTGGCGCGCGGACTGCGGGCTAGC
>JAGQRJ010000396.1 GCA_020425635.1 Planctomycetota bacterium
ACGATGATCGCGTCGTCGACCACGATCCCGATCGCGAGCACGAGGCCAAACAAGGTCAGGGTGTTGATCGAGAAGCCGAGCGCGAGCATGCCCGCGAAGGTGCCGACCACGGCCACCGGGACCGCGAGCAGCGGGATCAAGGTGGCCCGCCACGACTGGAGGAACACGAACACGATCAAGATCACCAGGCCCACGGCCTCGAGCAAGGTCATGACCACCTCGCGCACCGACTCGCGCACGAAGGTCGTGGTGTCGTAGGGCACCTTCCAGCGCACGCCCGCGGGGAAGGTGCGCTCGGCCTGCTTCATTTCGGCCTTGACGCCGTCCATGGCGTCCAGCGCGTTGGCGCCGCTCTGGAGCGTGACGAGCATGAGCGTCGTCGGCGCGCTGTTGAGCCGTCCGAGCAGGCTGTAGCCGCGCGCGCCGAGCTCGATCCGCGCGACGTCGCCGAGGCGGATCTTGGAGCCGTCGCTGGCCGTCTGCAGGATCACCTGCTCGAACTCGGCGACCTCGCTCAGCCGCCCTCGGGTCAGGAGCGGGAGGCTCAGCGCGGTGTTGCCGTCGGTCGGTCGCTGGCCGATCGCGCCCGCGGGGAAGACTGCGTTTTGGTCGCGCAGCCGCGCGGTGACCTCCGCGATCGTCAGCCCGCGCGCGGTCAACGCGTCCGGGTCGAGCCACACCCGCATGGCGTAGTCGCGCGCGCCGAACACCGTCGCGTCGCCCACGCCGGTGACGCGCTTCAGGCGGTCGAGGAGGTTGATCGTCGCGTAGTTGCCGAGGAAGATGTCGTCGTGGGTCGGGTCGTCGCTCTGCAGGGTCACGACGCCCAAAATGCTGCTCGAGACCTTGATCACGGTCAGGCCCTGGCGTACGACCTCCTGGGGCAGGATCGGCTCGGCGACCGAGAGTCGGTTTTGCACCTCGATCGCGGCCAGGTCCTGGTCGGTGCCGATCTCGAAGGTCACCGTGATCGTGCAGGTGCCGTCGTTCGAGCTCTGGCTCTGGTAATAGAGCATGTCCTTGGCGCCGGCGAGCTGCTGCTCGATCGGGGCCGCCACCGACTCAGCCACGGTCTGCGCGTCGGCTCCGGGGTAGACCGCGCGGATCTGGACCGTGGGCGGCGTGATCTCCGGATAGCGCGCGATCGGGAGCGACGCGATCGAGACCCCGCCCACGATCAGGATCAGGAGCGAGAGCACGATCGAGAGCACCGGGCGATCGATGAAGAAGCGCGACATTACTTGCCCTCGGCTTTCGCGCCCTCGGCCTCGGCCGCGGGTGCCTTGGCGTCGACGGTCGTGGGGATCACGGGCGCGCCCGGGCGGAGGGTCAGCAGGCGGTTGACGATCACCCGGTCGCCGGGCTTGAGCCCCTTCTCGATCACCCACAAGCCCTCACCCAGCCAGTCTCCGAGCACGACCGAGCGCGCCTCGACCGCGTCGTCTGCGCCGACCACGTAGACGCTCGCGCCCGCGGGAGAGTGGAGCACCGCAGGCTGAGGCACGCGGATCACCCCCCGGCGCTGCATGCCGAGCACGGTCACGTGCACGAACTGGCCCGGGCGCAGGCCCCCGTCGGGGTTGGGGACCACGCCGCGCACCGTGGCGGTGCCCGTCGACTCGCGGAGCCCGGGCTCGAGGAAGTCGATCCGGCCGAGGTGCGGGTGGACGCGTCCGTCGGCGAGGGTCACGCGCAGCTCGAGCTCGCCGGTCTTGGGGGAGTCGAGCTCGCCCGAGTCGCTGCGGCGCTCGACGCGGAGCAGGTCTTGTTCGCTGAGGGCGTAGCGCACGTAGAGCGGGTCGAGGCACTCCACGACCGCGAGCAGGTCGGTGGCGTTGCCGTTGACGTAGGTCCCGACGTCGAGGAGGGCCTCGCCGATCACGCCGTCGACGGGGGCTTCGATCGAGGCGTAGTCGAGGCGCAGCTCGGAGGCTGCGATCTGCGCCTGGAGCAGCTCGACCTCGGCCGCGGCCACGCGCTGCTCCTTCTCCCACTCCTCGAGCTCGCCCTGGGTGGCGGCCTGCTTGGCGCTGAGCTCGCGGTAGCGGGCGAGCTGCTGGCCGGCGCGCTCCCGGCGCGCCTCGGCGGCGCTCAGGCGCGCGCGGCTCTCTTGCAGCTCGATCTCGAAGGGGCGCGGGTCGACCTGGAACAGGGGCTGCCCTGCCTCGACTCGCTGGCCCTCGGTGAACTCGCGCTGGGTCAGGTAGCCCGCGACCCGCGAGCGGATCTCGACCCGGTGGGAGGGGCCGGTCTGGCCGAGGTATCGCGGCTCGAGGGGGACGACCTCTTCGGCCACGACCACGACGTTCACGGGCGTCGGGTGCGCGGGGGGCGGGGCTTGCTCGGGCTGCGGCGTGCCGCCCCCGGAGCGCGCGTAGACGCCGATCCCCACGGTCGCGCCGATCATGAGCAGCCCGGCCACGATCCGGGTCCCGACGCTCGGCGGAGGGGCAGGGTTCGGGGCAGGGGCGGCGGGCGCTGGATCGGGCTCTGCGGGGTCGCTGGGCAGCGGCTCGGGGGGCTCGGCGGCGGGCTCGGAGGGCGGGGTCATGCAGCGTTCCTCGTCGAAGGGTTCAGCGGGGGTCCGCGCCGAGCGCCGCCACGGGGGCGGCGTTGCGCAGGTCTCCGGCGGCGAGCCGGATTCGGAGCGCGGCGAGCTTGCGCCCCAGCGCGGTGCGGGTCAGGTTGCGGGCGGCGTCTTCGCGGGTGTCACGCGCCACCAGGAGCTCGAGGTGCGTCGCCGAGCCGGCCTCGAGCCGCGCGTTGGTGGCGTCGTAGGCCGAGGCTGCGGCGTTGGCCCGCGCCTCGAAGGCGAACAGGGCGCGGTCGAGGGAGCGAAACGCGAGCGCGGCCTCGGCGACCTCGAGCCGCGCCTGCTTCTCGAGGGCCCGCAGCTCGAGCTCGCGCTGGCGGATCGCGGAGTAGGTCTGGGCCAGGCGGGCCTCGCGCCCGAAGCCGTCGAACAGGGTCCACTCGAGGGAGATCCCCAGGGTCCAGTCGAGCTGGCTGTTGAAGCCCTCTTCCGACTCCGTGAGGTGGTTGAACACCAGCTCGGCCTTGGGGAAGTAGTCGGTGAAGGCTTCGTCCTTCTGAGCCTCTGCCGCGAGGATCTGGTGGCGCGCGGCCTCGAGGTCGTAGCGCTGGCGCAGGGCGAGGTCGACCAGGCGCGGGAGCTCCCGCGGGCCGGAGGTGACCTCGAAGGTGTCGACCAGGGGAGGCAGGGGAGCGCGCTGCAAGATCGACTCGAGGCGCAGGCGCACGCGCTCGAGCTCGGCCTGGGTTTGGATCAGGCGGGCCTCGGACTCGGCCTCGCTCGCGCGGGCGAGGAGCACCTCGTCGGCGCGCGCTACGCCGAGGTCCTGGCGCGCCTCGAGCACCCGCAAGGTCTCGCGCGAGCTGGTGCGGGTCGCTTCGATCGCGCGCACGTCGGCCTCGAGGCCGAGCGCGTCGTAGAAGTTCGAGGCCACCGCGAACAGGAGCCGGTCGCGTTGGTCGCGCAGCTCGAGCGCCTGGATCTGCTGGGTCTCGTCGATCAGCGAGAGCCGGGGCGCGAGCTTTCCGTCGAACAAGGTCTGGGTGACGGTGAACCCGTAGTTCGTGCGCTCCCGCGGCTGGAATGAGCCGCCTCCCGAGAAGGCGATCTTGTCGGAGTCGCGGGTGTGCAGGCCGTAGAGCGCGACCTGGGGCAGGACCGTGGCGATCGCGCGTCGGCGCTGGAGCTCGCTCGACCAGAGGAGTTCGCCCTGCACGCGCAGCGACTCCGAGTTCTCGAGCGCGAGGCGGAAGCAGTCGCTGAGGGTCAGGCCTCCGACGCCCGAGTCGAGCGCGGCGGCCTGCTCGCTCAGGCGTCGCCCCGCGGCGAGGGCGTCGTCGTCGTCGCGCTCGACGCCGCCCAGGTCGCGGCTGAGCTCGGTGTAGAGGTGGTCCTGGGCGTGCTCTGGGCCGTTGCAAGCGGAGAGCACGAGCAGCGACGCGCAGGCGAGGTGGGCGGAACGGATCATGGGCGCAGCCCTCGCACGAAGATCGAGACGAGGAAGCGGATCGCCACCGCGTCGGGTGTTTGCGGGAAGACGTCGCCGCGCTCGAAGACCTTGATTCCGCAGGCGTAGTGCCAGGTCAAGCAGAGGAAGCTGCTGCCGATCAGCGCGGGGTCGACGTCTGCGCGCAGCTCGCTCGCGTCGATCCGGCGCTGGAGGTAGGTCTGCAGCTGGCTGAGCAGGCTGTTGCCGCGCTTCTCGTGGAACAGCTCGGCGAACTCGCTCTCCTGCAGCTCGCTGTAATGCAGCAAGCGGACGAAGTCGGGGTCGGCCTCGACCTTCTCGAAGACACGCTCGGCCAGGCGCTGGAGTACCTCTTCGAGGGTCTCCTCGGTGTCGGGCTCGACCTCGAGGGGATCCCAGCTCGCGAGCTTGTGCTCGATCATGGCGGCGTAGAGCTGCCGCTTGGTCGAGAACAGCTTGTAGAGCAGGGCTTCGCTGACCCCGCACGCCCGCGCCAAGGCCGCGCTGGTCGTGCCTTCGAAGCCGCGCCGGGCGAACAGGCGCGTGGCCTCGGCCAGGATCTTCTCCTTGCGCTCTTCGGCCGTCAGGTGCTCTCGGACCACGGAAGCGTCCCTTCTCGTGCGTGGAGTGAGTGTTCGCTCACCTCGCACGGTGAGTATCCGCTCACCCTGGATTCGCGCCAGGAGTAGGACGCTAATTTTTCTTAAGTGAATGTATGTAAGAGAATTAAAGCATTGCCCGGAAATGATGCGGTTGAGGTTGACAATGAGAATCATTCTCAATAGTGTGCTCGCAGGGCCACGAAGCGGAGGCGCCATGAACGATCGAGCGAGGATTTGGGAGGCCGACTGCGGCCTGTTCGACGCGGTGCTCAGCTTCTCGTTCGAGACCGAGGAGCTGTTGAACTGCTGCCGCAGCGCGGGGGTGGAGGTGCGCGCCTGCCGCTGCCACGACCTCGGGGCCGCGGTGTTGGGCACCGTGCACCGGATCTGTCACGACGACACGCCCCTCGCCCGGCTCATGGAGCGCAGGCTGAACGTGGTGCACGGGCGCGCGCTGGAGCAGGTCGCGGCCGAGGGCTTCGAGGCCCTGGGCGCCGCGCTGACGCGGGGCCCGCTGTTCGAGGTCGACGACCTCGCGGGCAAGCTCTGGGCGCTCGCGGTCAGCGCCCACCCCGACGCCGAGGGCCTGCGCACCAACGTTCGCGGCCGCCTCGCGCTGACCGGCCTGCAGTTGATCGCGCTCACCCAGGCGCGGCTACGCGAGCTGGCCGAAGGGCGCGTGGCGTGACGCGCCGGACTTCTCACCTTCGCCTCGGTGGCGACAGCTCGCCAGAGCCCAGCTCCGAGGCCTCCTTCCCTTCACCCTCGAACCCTTCCGCAGGCAGGTCTTCATGATCCGACCCTCCCTTCGGCGCCTCCGCGCCTTCACCCTGATCGAGCTCGTCGTCGTGCTCGCGGTCCTCGTGATCCTCGCGGGCGGGATCGTCGCCAAGCTCGACGTCCTCCAGCTCCGCGCCAACAAGGGCGTGGCCGGGAGCGATATCTCCGGCGTCGCTCGCCTCATGCAGACCTACGTCGTGGCCAACAACCACTACCCCGACGGCTACGACTCGCTGATCAACGTCGGCAGCACCCCCTCGCTGTGGGCCAGCCTCGATCCTCAGACCACCGGACTCCCCCTGGGCTCGGGCAACCCGACCAAGCTGGCCGTCGGCACGCTCACGGCCAACGAGTTCCGCTCGCTGAACCGCATGGGGATCACCACCCTCCACGACGTGAACACCGACGTGAGCACGCCCGCGGGATTCCCCAGCGACGCCTTCTCGATCCCCCGCCAGATCAGCGCGACCGTGGCCTACGGCGGTGGCACCCCCACTGGGCCCCACGTGGCGATCCTGAACGCCACGCTCAACGGGTCTGCGAGCAACGACGCCGACGCTCAGGCGGTCATGGAGCACTTCTACCCGCAGACCAACGGGGATCCCGGCGCGGGCCGGCGCGTCGTCGTGTTCGGCCTCGGCCAACGCTGCACCCTGATCGGCCGCAGCGGCATGTCGCTCGAGGCGCCGCTCTACGCGAACAACCCCGACCGCAGCACCTACTACGGCCGCTACCTGGTCGCGTTCGAGGTCTCGAGCAGCGGCAGCCGCGCGCGCCTGCTCGGCGCCCTCGGCGGAGACGGCGACCGCCTCGACGAGGAGGTGGTCGGGTTCTACGAGACCCAGTGAACGCGCTCCTCGCAGCGATCGCGCTCGGGTCGAACCCCCAGGGTGGGCTGCCTGCGGGCGGTCTGCCCGGCGGGCCCCCGAAGGAGGTGGACGAAAGTGAGTCAGGGGTCTGGCGCAGCATGATCCAGCGAGGTGCTGGCTCGGAATCGCGGGTCCTGTGCTCCAACGGCTTAGGGCGCGCTGGCTCGCGGCCTCGGGGTTGCGGACCGTCGCTCTGCGAGCCCTCGGGCCGCACCCCCACCCCAGGCTCCCTCCCACGAGCCGCTGAGCAGCATTCGCAAGCAGGTATCCATGATTCTTCGCCTCTCCCTCCGGCGTCCCCGCGCCTTCACCCTGATCGAGCTCGTCGTCGTGCTCGCGATCCTCGTGATCCTCGCCGGCGGGATCGTCGCCAAGCTCGACGTGCTCCAGCTCCGCGCGAACAAGGGCGTGGCCGCGAGCGACATGTCCAGCGTCTCGCGCCTGATGCAGACCTACGTCGTCGCCAACAACCACTACCCCGACGGCTACGACTCGCTGATCGACGTCTCCACCGGCACCCCCGCGCTGTGGACCAGCCTCGACCCGCAGCTCACCGGCTTGCCGGCCGCCTCCGGCAACCCGACCAAGGTGGTCGCGAGCACGCTCACCGCCAACGAGTTCCGCTCACTCAACCGCATGGGGATCAGCACCCTCTACGACGTCGACACGACGGTCGTGGCGACCCCTGGCTTCCCCAGCGACGCCTTCACGGTCTCCCGCCAAATCAGCCCGACGGTCGCCTACGGCGGTGGCTCTGCCACGGGGCCGCACGTGGCGATCCTGAACTCGACCCTCAACGGGGCGCCGGCCCCGGGCGAGGGAGACGCCGACGCGATCATGCAGCACTTCTACCCGCAGACCAACGGAACGCCGCCCGCGGGCACCCGGGTCGTCGTGTTCGGCCTCGGCCCGCGCTGCACCCTGATCGGTCGCTCGGGCATGTCGCTCGAGGCGCCGCTCTACGCCAACAACTCCGACCGCAACGCCTACTACGGGCGCTACCTGGTCGCGTTCGAGGTCTCCAACGGCGGGAGCCGCGCGCGCCTGCTCGGCGCCCTCGGCGCGGACGCCGACCGCCTCGACGAGGAGGTGGTCGAGTTCTACGAGATCCAGTAGGTCAACCCCGGCCGCATTCGCGGTCGTTCGAACACGCCGGCGGGCCCTCGAGGGTCCGCCGGCCCCCGCCGCCCGGAGGACCCATGCGTCGCAGACGCGCCTTCACCGTGCTCGAGCTGCTCGTGGTCGTGGCGATCCTCGCCACCCTCGCCGGCGGCCTGGTCGCGTCCATGGACGACGTGCAGGCGCAGGCCTCGGTGGAGATCGCGCGTGCCGACCTCGCCACGATTCGCGACGCGGTGCGCCGCTTCCGCGCGGACACCGGCTTCCTCCCCAAGCAGGGACCCTTCCGCTTGATCGCAGACGGCGGGCTGGTCGCGACCCCCGACGGCGAGGACCCCAACTGGTTCCACTCGCCCGCCAACCTCAGCCAGCTCTACCTCGCTCCCGTCGACGGCATGGGCGACGCCGTGAACCCATGGAGCCCGACCCGGCGTCGTGGGTGGAACGGCCCCTACCTGAGCCGCTCGGTCGTCGGCGCGGTGGCGCTGAATGACGGCCTCGCGCCGACGGGCGTCGGCGGCGGGTTCGAGGACGGCGTCGCGATCACGGCTCCGGTGCCGGGCGCCGCCGATCCGTTCTCCCTCGGCTCCGGCTTCACCTGGACCTTCCCCACGAGCGGCGACTCCGCGACCCTCGGCGCGCCCTACCTGCTCTTCGACCTCGACGACCCCACGCGCGCGCGGGTCGTGTCCGCGGGGGCCGACGGGATCTACACCCCGCTCTCCGTCGCCGACGGCCGGCTCGTGGAGCCTGGATCCGACGACCTGGGGTTGCACCTCGTCCAATGAGCTACGCCGCCCATTACGCCCGGCGCTTCACCCTCGTCGAGCTCCTCGTCGTGCTCTTCATTCTGGCCGCGGTCGCGGCCATGACCTCGACCGTCGTGAGCCAGGCCGACGATCAGCTCCGCTTCGAGGTCACGCAGGAGCGGCTGCGCTCGATCCGCGAAGCGATCGTCGGACGACCTGGCCGGCGAGGGATCGACGGCTTCGTCGCAGACGTCGGGCGCTTGCCTCACAACCTCGCGGAGCTCGTGCAGCCAGGCGCGATCCCCTCCTATCGAGTCGCAGACGGGACCGCCCCAGTGACGAGCTCGAATGGGATTCGCTTTGGCTGGCGTGGGCCGTACGTCGCTGCCTTGTCGGAGCTCGGAGGAGGAGCGGCCTACTGGGACGGCTGGGGAAATCCGGATCGTGGCCTCTCGAACTTCGGCTGGAACGTGCCCCTCCATGACCCCCTGGGCCACTTCGAGGTCCAGAGCTTCGGACGCGACGGACGAGCCGGAGCCCAGCCTGCCGACGACCTCTACGCACAGGACTACCCCCCGCTCGGGGACTCGCTGATCGTTCAGGACGACATCTGCGTGCACCTCGAGGGTCGCTCCATAGGGGTCACCGTCCGCAACACCTCCGCCGCGGGATTTCCCTCCACCTCGATCGAGCTCCTGGTGGCGTATCCCGCCGGCTCCGGTGGCTTTCTCTGCCACCGCAGCGACCCGGAACTCGTAACGGTTCCCGCGAACGCTTCCACGCTGGTGACCTTCACCTTCGTCCCGAGCGGAGGGGGGACCCTGGTGGTTCCCCAGGGCGAGCGCTCCTTCGAGCTCGTGCTGGCGGGGACGGCGACTCCAGTAGGCCTCAGCAGCCCGCAGCTCGTCGAGCTGTGGCCGCGGGGGCCCATGGTGTCGACCCTGCCCGAGCCCTGGGACGTCCAATGAGCCCCAGCGAACGAGGCTCCGAGGTGCTCCCCAGCGTCACCCCCACCAGGCGGCGCGTCCCGCACGGCGGGAAGCGGATCGTCGTGCTCGAGCACGGGGCGGCGGGGTGGAGCGGGGCCTTGGTCCAGGCTGCGGAGCACGCCACCGAGACCCTCGCGCGGGTGGGCTGGGTCGCGGAGCAAGACCCCGCGCTCGCGATCCCCGAGGTCCTGCGGGAGCTGACGCCGGGCGCGCCGCTGCCGCGGGAGGCGGTGGTCGTGAGCCGCGACGTCACCGCGGTGTGCCTCGACCTGCCGCCGACCGCCGGGCTGCCCCTCGACCGGGTGCGCGGCATGGTGCGCTGGGAGATCGAGCCCTTCGTCACCGCCGACCGCTTCGGCGGCGAGGCCGCGGACCGCAGCGAGCCTTTGGTGTGTGGCTGGGCGACGGGGCGTCGCGTGGGGGCCGGGCTCCTCGCCTGCGCGTTGCCGGCCACCGAGCGGCGCCGGATCGCGCGGGCGCTCGACGACGCGGGGCTGCGCGGGGCGGGCTTCTACCCCGCCGGCGGCTGCGCGGCCGGGATCCTGGACGAAGGCCTCGCGCAGAGCTGCGTGGTGCTCGAGGCGGTCGAGGGCGAGCTGACCGCGGTCCGGGTGAGCGACGGGATCGTGGTCGCCTACCGCGCGGCGACCGCCCCCGCCGAGGTCGCGGCGGCGTGCTGGAGCCAGGCGAGCGAAGGCGAGGCGCTCGTCGTCGCGGGGGCGTGCTCCGAGGAGGTGGAGCAGGCGCTGCTCGCTTCGGGCCTCGCGCCGGAGTGGCTCGCGACCCACGAGGGCTGCTCGGCGAGCGGGCTGGCCGCGGCGCGGCACGCGCTGGGGCTCCCCGGCGGCGAGCGCGTGCCCTGGCTCGAGGCGCGCGAAGCGCGCGCGCCCCTGTTCCGCAGCGGGCGCGTGCGGGGGGCGCTGGTGTGCGCGGGGGTCCTGGGGCTGCTCGCGCTCTGCGACCTCGGGCTGGGGGTGTGGCTGAGCCGGGCCGAAGCGCGGGTCGCGCGGTTGACCGAGGGCTACGACGGCGGCCAGGGGCTGCCGACCCTCCCGCGCCTGCGCGCCGAGGCCCAGCAGGCCGAGGAGCTCCGGGCCGAGGTCGAGGCGCTGCGGGTCCTGTCCAGCGAGGCCCACGAGCGCGGGCGGGTGCTCGACGCGTGCTCGACCCGGCTCTCGCGCCTCCCGGCGCTGCTCGGGGCCGTGGGCGCGGCGGCGGGCGCAGACGTAGCGCTCGACGCCCTGCGCGAGGCCCCCGACGGCACGCTGCAGGTCGAAGGCTTCGCCCTCGACGAGCCCGCGATCCAGCGCTTTCGTCGCGACCTGGCGCGGGGCCTGCGCCCGTTTGGGCTGACCCCCAGCGAGCCCCGGGTCACGCGCGAGACCGGGCGGCTGGGGCGCGCGGGCTACGGCTTCCAGCTCGCGGTCCGAGGGGGGGGCGCGTGAGCTCCTCAGATCGCGCAGCCGCCCGGCGTCGAGCCGCGATCCTGGCCTTCGGCCTGCTGACCGCCGTGATCCTCTACGCGCTCCACCGCGGGGCGCCCCTCGCCGCCGCGGCTCAGGCGGCCGAGGCGCGGGTCACCGCGCTCGAGGCCGAGCGCGAGGCGCTGCTCACGGCCCCGCGCGAGGTCGCCGGGCTGCGGGCCGAGCTCGCGCGGCTGCGGGCCGAGGTCGCCGCCCTCGACTCGGCCACGGCCGCGCA
>JAGQRJ010000397.1 GCA_020425635.1 Planctomycetota bacterium
ACAGCTCGTCCTCGACGCGATCGACCAACAGGCCCTGCACGTCCTGGCGGTCCTGGTCGAGCACCCCCGAGGCCCGGGCGACGGCCTGCTTGGTTGCGGGCGCCGCGCTCACGTCGACGAGGCGCACGTCGTGGCGCCGCAGGGCCTCGGCCGAGAGCTCGAAGACCTCGAGGGTCCCCTGCGCGTAGGCGTCGCTCACGACCAGCCAGTCTCCGAGCCAGGTGGCGGACCCGAGCCCGACGAAGCGCGGGACCTCGCGGCCTGGATACCACACCCCGACGGCCGACTTGAACCCGACGCGCGCGTCGGGCCGGCTGACCGCGAAGGCCCTGCCAGCAGGCGCCGGGAGCAGGGTGCTCGAGAGGCGCCAGGCGTCTGGGTCGTCCTGGGTCAGGTAGCGGAACGCGCCGTAAGCAGGGGCGGGGAGGAAGCCGACTAAGAGCGCGGCGGCGCCGAGTGGGATCGCGACCTTCAGCGGAGGGGTCGAGCGGGCCCGTCCGTAGAGCCACAGCGCGGCCGCGCCCCAGCCGACGAGCAGCGCGCCCACGAGGACCTCGTCGAAGCGCACGTGGAACTCCTCGAGGAGGTCGAGGACCGTCGGCCCCACAGCGAGGGTGCAGAGCGTGGCGCCCAGGGCGCCGAGGGTGTGGCGAACGGTCACCGCGGCGAGCGCCCCGAGGGGCAGCAGGAGCATGCTCGCCCACAGCGCGCTGGCGGGCTCGGTCCAGCTCTCGGTCTTGAGGGCGCCGAGGGCGAAGAACGAGGCGAAGACCATGCCGTCGACCGCGAGGGTCAGCGCGGCGGCGGTCCCCAGGCGCAGGGCGCCCAGGCCGCCGCGCGACACCGGGAGCACGCTCAGGAAGCGCTCCTGCCCGAGCTCGAGGTCGGGGCCGAAGGCGTAGACCCCGAGCAGGACCGGGACGAGGAGGAAGCAGAACCCGGCGACGGCTCCGAGGTGGTGGCCGCGGGTGAAGGCGGTCGTGCCGAGGAGCAGGATCCAGCTCAGGGCCAGCATGCCCAGGGCTGCGGGGGCTTGGCGGCGCAGCTCGCGCCAGAAGAAGGTGCGGGACATGGCTACTTGCCAACCTTTCCGGGGCGGGAGGGGACGAGTTCGAGGACGCCGAGGGGCTGCTCGGCCACGAGCATGCGCTGGTCGCTGACGAAGCCCGTCAGCGGTTCGCTGCCCAGAGGGATCACCGCGTCGGGGCGTTCCAGGCGGAAGATCTGGGTGCCTCCCGAGTCGCCTTCGGGGTGGATCACACTCACTCCCAGCAGGTCGCCGCTGGGGCTCCAGCTGAGGATCTTCTGAGTCCAGGGCTCGTTGCGGGCGCGGCGCATGCCTTGGCCCGCGGGGAGGCTGACGTGGACGAGCAGGTCGCCGGTCTTCAGGTCGAGGACCGTCACGTTCTCCTGATCGACCACCGCCAGCCGGGTCTCGCAGGGATCGAAGCTCAACTCCCCGCGGCGAGTGCCCAGCGGAGCGAGCCCCACTCCGCTGCAGCTGAACTGAGTCCCGCGCTGCAGGTCGAAGACTCGCACCAGGTTCCCGTCCAGGGTCAGCAGGAGGTCCCCGCTCGCGGAGAGCAGCGCGTCGTGGGTCTCGCCGAGGTCGCCGCCCACGAGCAAGGTCAGCTCGGGCTGCGGCAGCTCGAGGGCCGCGTCGGCCGCGCCCGCGGGGAGCTCCACTCGGCGAGGCACGGGGCAGGCCCAGAGGCCGCCCGCGTCGGCGAGCAGCGCCTCGGATCCGCGCACGCCGAGCAAGGTCACACCGGGCGGCAGCGCGCAGAACGCCTCGCGGGAGCGCGCCTGAGGCTCGTCGCGCAGGGGGTCGTCGGGGTCGCCGACCACCGGCTGCCAGCTGCGCAGGGCCCCGCCCGCTTGCTCGACCATGAGCGGGCCCTCGGCGGTCCAGCAGGTGAAGCGGTAGCCGAAGCCCTCGCGGGAGCGCCCCGGCAGGGCCACGACGGTGCGGTGTTCGAGGTCCGCGAGGTAGCCGCCGGGCGCCATGTAGTTGCGCACCAGGAGCTGCTTGCCGTCGGGCGAGAACTCGGGCTCCCATACGTTGCGGCAGGGCAAGACCCACTGCTCGTCGCGCTCGCGATCGATCACGGCGACGCGGTTCTCGACGCCGCTCCAGGGGGTCGCATAGAGCTCGACGGCGAGGTGCGCGCCGTCGCGCGAGGCCTGCGCGGGGCGCACCGAAACGCGCAGCGCGTCGTGGATCCCGCTCAGGGTCCAGGCCTGCGCCACCCCGGTGCCGCCGGCCAGGATCAGCGTGGCGGGCGCGACGATCCCCAGGGCGTAGAGCGCGGGCTTGGGGCTCGGGCGGTGCGGGTCGCCGCGGCTGAAGCCCAGCCACGCCGCCGCGACCGCGGCCGCCGAGACGACGGGCAAGACCACGAAGTAGAACCCCTCGGGCTGCACCTCCCAGGCGAGGAAGGGCGCCACGCAGAGTCCGAGCCCGACCCCCAGCGCCAGGATCGGGGCGAGCAGGAGCGCGGGCAGCGCGCGACCTACGAGCACCGTGGCCACCAGGCCGAAGGCGAAGCCCAGGGGGCAGGCCACGGCCACCGAGGCCGAGAGCGAGGGGCCCGCCATGTCGAGCGGAACCCCAGTCTGCAGGAGCACGACCCCTGGCGCGGGGTCCAAGGCGCGGGCGGCGAGCCCGAGCAGGACCCAGCCGGGGAGGTAGGTCGCGACCCCCGCCAGCTTGGAGGCGGCGAGCTGGGCCGGCGACGCGGGCATGCGAAACAAGAACGCGGTGCCTCCCTGGGCGGTGTCGGGGGCGACCGTGACCACCCCCGCCAGGGCGCTGAACGCGAGCCCGCCGAGCACCAGGCTCCAGGCCGTGAACTCGAAGATCGTGCGGTCCATGGCGCCCCCGCTCGCGAGCTGTTGCAGGGTCCTGTTGTGGGTGGGCTGGCCGAGCGCCCAGGCCCACAGCCCGACCACGCCGACGACGAACACCAGCGCTCCGGGGGCCTGCCGGCGCAGCTCGCGCCAGATCAAGGTGCGGCTCACGCGTCACCTCGCGCGGGCTCGACCGGCGCGGTCAGGCAGGCGAAGGCCTCCTTGATCGTCGCCGGGTGACGCTCGATGTCCCGCAGGGGGAGCACCTGGTCGAGCTGGTGCTCGAGGTGCTCGCCCTGGCCGCGGGCGACGAGGGTCAGCGCGCGGGGGTCGCGCTCGGTGACCACGACCCCCTCGGGGAGCTCGAGCTGGGCGTCGTAGGGCACGACGCCCTCGAGGTGCACCACGTAGCGGTTGCAGCTGCGGCGCAGGTCGTCGAGGTCTCCGACCACCGCGGGGCCGCCCTGGCGGAGCACGATCGCGCGGTCGCAGATCCGCGAGACGTCGTCGATCAGGTGGGTGGAGAGCAGGACCGCGTGGTCCTCCTCGGCGGCGAAGTGCGCGATCGCCTCGAGGAAGTCGTCGCGCACGAGCACGTCGAGGCCGGAGGTCGGCTCGTCGAGCACGAGGACCCGGGGGCGGGCCATGAGCGCCAGCGCGAGCAGCAGGCGCGCGCGCTGGCCCTTGGAGAGCGTCTTGCACTTGGCGCGGGGCTTGAGCTCGTAGCGCGCGCGCAGGCGCTCGAAGCCGTCGCGGTCGAAGCGTTCGCCGTGGATCTCGGCCACGATCTTGGCCAGCTCGCTGACCGAGGTGTCCTCGAGCAGCTCGCGGCGCTCGCTGACGTAGGCCAGCTCGCGGAACAGCTTGTGGCGTTGCGAGCTCGGGTCCATGCCGAGCACGCGCACGCTGCCTTCGGTCGGCTTCAAGAGCCCGAGGAGCATTTGGATCGTGGTCGACTTGCCCACGCCGTTGCGGCCGAGCAGGGCCGTCACCGACCCTTGGGGCACCTCGAGGTCGAGCTCGCGCACGACCCAGGTCTTGCCGTAGCGGCAGCCGAGGCCGCTCGCGAGCATGGCCGGGGAGTCGGGGGCGTCGGGGGTCGTGCTCACCTGGAGCACCTCCTCGTCCAGCAGCTTAATGTCCACACCCATGGCTACGCTCCTCCCTTCTTGCGCGCGGCCTGCGCGCGGCTCTGTTTGCGGTAGTTGGTCCAGGGCCGGTGGACGAAGGCGTCGACGACGTCGTCGTCCCGGCGCAGGTGCGCGGCGCGCTGGAGGGCCTCGACGAGGACCTCCTGGATCTCTTCGGCGTCGAGGCCCGCGTCGAGGGCCTCGCCGATCGCGCGCTCGAAGCGCTCGAGGACCATGGCCTGACGGCGGGCCCGGGCGGTCTCGCGGGCGCCCTCGCGCACGAAGACCCCGCTCCCTCGCCGGCTGATCAGGATCCCGTCGCGCTCGAGGTCGCGGTAGGCCTTGGAGACCGTGTTCGGGTTGACCTTCAGCCGGACCGCGGTCTCGCGCACCGTGGGCAGCTTGTCCCCCGGCAGGTAGACCCCCTTCGCGATGGCGTAGAGCACGCGGTACGCGATCTGCTCCCCGATCGGGATCGGGTCGTCGGGGTTGATGCTCCATTCGTCGGTCACGAGCTCGTCCTTTCGGCAGCCATACACGGCGCAGCCTCCGTGCAGGGCGTGGCATTCCCAGTGGTGCGTGGTTCGGCAGCCCCCGCAGCGCCACCAGCGCTCCGTCGGGAGCAGGCCTCCGCGGCAGAAGGGGCAGGTGAGGGCAGCAGGCTGACTAATCACATGCGCAGTGTACTAGTCCGATAGTTTACTGCAATGGTATTTCTTGCTTTTCCCTGACGCTTGCGGCGCCAGGGCTTGGGTCGAGGGCGTCCGCGTTCTGTGGCAAAATGGTCGCGCAGAGAGGAAGGGTCAGCTTGCTCGACGAGCGGCAACGACGAATCCTGGTCGTCGAGGACGAGCCAGCGATCTTGACCGGGATCAAGGACGTCCTCGAGGACGAAGGCTACTCCGTGGTCACCGCGACCGACGGACACCTCGGGTTGAAGCTCGCCCTCGAGCACGACCCCGACTTGATCCTGTTGGACGTCATGATGCCCCGCATGTCGGGCTTCGACGTCCTGCGCAAGCTGCGCGAGCACCGGATCCGCGGCTCGGTGATCCTGCTCACCGCGAAGAAGGCCGAGGAAGACAAGGTCAAGGGGCTCAAGCTGGGCGCCGACGACTACGTCACCAAGCCCTTCAGCCTCGTGGAGCTTTTGGCCCGCGTGCAGGCCGTGCTGCGCCGCACCGAGCCGCCGGCCGATCCGCTGCGCGACGTGTGCTTCCACGACGTGCGCGTCGACTTCGAGAAGCTCGAGGCCTTCAAGAACGAGGTCAAGCTCAAGCTCACCGCGCGGGAGTTCAAGATCCTGCGCTTGTTCGTCGAGAACCCGGGCAAGGTCGTGAGCCGCAACGAGCTGCTCGACAAGGTGTGGGGCTACGACGTATTCCCCACGACCCGTACGGTCGACAACCATATCGTGAAGCTCCGCAAGCAGATCGAGGACGTGCCCAGCGAGCCCAAGCTGATCACCTCCGTGCGCGGCGTGGGCTACAAGTTCACCGCCGAGGTCGAGGGAGAGCTCCCCCCCGAGCCCACGAACCCTCCGCCGCTCGACGACTAGCCGGCAAAGCTCACCACGCAGGGGTGAGTTCGCGGGCAGGAGCGAGGGGCGGGCTGAGGGCCCTGCGGCGCCTGGGGTTCAGGACCTACCCCTGGTGGCCTGCGCACGCGGGCGCTACTCCTGGGGTGGAGGGATTCCTTGGCCGCCACCTGCCCCGCATGCCTGGAGACGCTCGCGCGCCGCGCGCGCCCGGCGGCGTGCTCGCGCTGCGCGGCCCGCCACCACGAGGCGTGCTGGGCCGAGTTCGGCGGGTGCATGCGCTGCGGCGAGG
>JAGQRJ010000398.1 GCA_020425635.1 Planctomycetota bacterium
GAGCGCTCGACCTCAGCGCCCGGGCGCTGCGCTGCGCCGCGCCCCGCTCCTTGACCTTGCTCGCGACGCGCGCCGCGGTGGCGGCCGGGCGTTACCCCCGCGCAGCCAGCACCCTGCGCCTCCTCGAGCGCGCCGGGAAGACCTGGGAGACCGACCTCCTCGGCGCGCGGATCGCCTACGAGCGCCGCGACCCCGAGGCCCTGCGGGCGCGCCTCGAGGCCTGCGTCGACGAGGTCCCGCGGGAGCTCAGCGAGGCGCTGCTCGAGGTGGTCGCGCTGCTCGAGCGCACGGAGCGCGGTGAAGAGGCCCTGCGCGTGCTGCGCGAGGCGCGCGCGCCGACGCCGCTGTTGCGGCTCACGCGCGCGCACTTCGAGGCCCTCTACGGTGAGCCGGGGCAGGCGCGCGTCGAGCTCGAGGCTGCGCTCTCGCGCGAGCCGGAGCTGCGGCGGCGCGCGCTGGCCGACCCCGCCCTGCGCGCGTTCATGACGCGGGATTGACCCGCGCGGCTCACATGAGCAAGAGCAAGAACACGATGATCAGCACGAACACGAGCACGATCGCCACGGCGACCGCGAGCACGAGGGCCGGGGAGGCCATGTCTTCGGGGTCGGAGACGGCGAACACGTCCGAGGGCGCGTCTCCGGCCTGCTCGGGCAGCCTCCCGGAGTCGGTGTCGCGGTCCCAGAAGGTCTCCTCGGGCGCGGTCAGCGGGAGGTCCCGCAGCAGGGCCTCGAGCTCGCGGATCAAGGCCTCGCAGTCGGGGTAGCGCTGGTCGCGGTGCTTCTCGAGCATCATGCCCAGCACGCGACGCACGCGGCTGGGGATCTCCGGGAAGGGCTCGCGCGGGTCGCGCAGGCGGGTGTGCGCCTCGCCCTTGAGGATCTCGATCCCGGTGAACTCGCGGAACCCCTGGGTCCCGGTGACGAGGTAGTAGAAGACCATGCCCAGGGAGAAGATGTCCGCGCGCCCGTCGATCCGCTCGATCCGCCCGATCTCGTGGGCCATGTAGAGCGGGGTGCCGACGAAGGCGCCCTCGTAGGTCATGGACTCGACGGTGTAGTCCTTGGCGAGGCCGAAGTCGGTCAGCTTCACCTTGCCGTCTTGAGTGATCAGGATGTTCTCGGCCTTGACGTCGCGGTGCACGACCTGCGACGCGTGCGCCACGGCCAGCGCCTGGGCCACCGAGATCACGATCCGGGTGGCCTCCTCGAACCCGACGCGCCCGCGACGCTGGACGAACTTCTCCAGGTCCTCGCCGTCGACGTATTGCATGACCATGTAGTGGGTCGACTCGTCGCGCGTCCCCACGTCGTGCACCATGACCAGGTTCGGGTGCTCCATGCGCGCGGCGGCGCGCGCCTCGCGGAAGAAGCGCCGCACGGTGCGCTCCTTGGACGCGCTCTCCCGCGTCAGGACCTTGACCACCACGTCGCGGCGCAGGGTCTCGTGCCGCGCGAGGTAGACGTTGGCCATGGCGCCGCCGCCGATCTTGGCCTGGATCAGGCAACCGCCGAGGGTCTGTCCGATCAGCGGGTCTGCGTCGGGGTTGGGCGAAGGCCCCATGGCGACCGCGACGCCGCCGCCCTTCCCGGCCGCGAAGTCGAGCCCGCCCCCCCCGGGGAAGGTCGCGCGCACGACGCCCGGGTTCACGGGGGGGTTGTGGAAGCGCGCGGAGGCCTGCATGCGCTGCTGAGCGATCTCGCGCTGGCGCTGGAGGATATGCCCCACCTGCTCCTCGGTCAGGACCTCGTATTCGAGCAGGATCTGGCTGAGCGGCTTTCCTGGATCCTTGTGCTGCTGCACGTGCGAGGCGTTGTTGATCACCTCGTCCGTCGTCCACCCCCACTTGAGGGCGATCTGGGCGAACAGCCTGTCGCTTTCGGAAACCACCGCGTTCACTGTAGCCCTCACCGTGCCCGGGCGCTATCGCCCCCAGGGTCAGAATGCCCCACCCGCTCTGCCGAGGGCATGACGCGCTGCGTGGCGGGCCGCGGTCGGCCCTGGCGCCGGTTGGTATCCTCGGCGAGACGCGTCGGCCGGAGGAGGAGCCCGTGGACGATCTGCCCCAGCCCAACTACTCCAAGCCGGCCTCGCTCGCCGCGCTCGCGCTGGGGCTCTCCTGCCTCGGAATGCTCGTGCTGGGCGGGGCCCTGTTCGCCGGGCTGGTGTTCGCCACCCGGCGCAGCGAGGTGGCGGCCGTGGAGCAGGCCCGGGCCCACGCGGAGGCCTTGGCGCGGCGGGAGGAGGCCGCCCAGCGCGAGCTGGCGAGCCGGGCGACGCTGATCCTCGCCGCGGCGTCGAGCGAGCGCGCCGAGGTCGAGGCCACCGCCGAGGTCCTGCGCGAGCGCATGCGCCTGGCCGGGATCGAGGGACAGGTCGGGGTTCGCCCCGACCTCAAGCTGCAGATCCAGCTCCCCGGCGCGGACGTCGAGTCGGCCCTCGACCTGCTGCTGGCGGGCGGCGACCTGCAGTTCAAGCTCGTATCGACCCTCGAGGGCGAGGCCCGCGCGGCGGCCGTGCAGGAGGTCGAGGCGGCGAAGGAGGCCGGCAGCTACGACGCCGAGCGCGCGCGCTACGACGTGGGACACACCCGCGAAGGCGAGGCCGTGCTGCTGGAGAACCCGGGCGTCCCCGGCTACCTGCTGACCAAGGTCTACGGCTCCAAGGACGCCAACGGGGACCCCGCGATCGGCTTCGAGTTCGGCGAGCAGGGCCGCGCGGAGTTCGGCGAGCTGACCGGGCAGAACCTGCAGCGCAACCTGGCGATCGTGCTCGACGGGGTCGTGTTCGACACGCCCACGATCCTCTCGCGAATCGAAGGCGCGGGGATCATCAACAACCCCGGCGGCTTCGCGACCGAGGTGCGCGAGCGACTGATCACCGTGCTCCAGTCGGGGAAGCTGCCGGTCGACCTCGACCTCGAGTCGCAGACCGCGGGCGAGTGACCGAGCCGCGGATCCTGGCCGCCCTCGAGCGGATCGAGCGCGAGCACGACGTGCGCGTGCTCTACGCGTGCGAGTCGGGCTCACGGGCCTGGGGCTTCCCCTCCGCCGACAGCGACTACGACGCCCGCTTCCTCTACCTGCAGCGGCCCGAGCACTACCTGGCCCTGGACCTCGAGGCGCGCCGCGACGTGATCGAGCTCCCGATCGTCGACGACCTCGACGTCAACGGCTGGGACCTGCGCAAGGCGCTCTTGCTCCTGCGCAAGTCGAACCCGCCGCTCCTGGAGTGGCTCGACTCACCGCTCGTCTACCTGGAGCGGACGGGCCTCGCCCAGGCCCTGCGCGAGTTCGCCGCGGCGCACGTCTCGCCCCTGGCCTGCGGCCACCACTACCTGCGCATGGCCCAGAACAACCACCGCGGCTACCTCCAGGGCGAGCGGGTGCGGGTCAAGAAGTACTTCTACGTGCTGCGCCCGCTGCTCGCCGTGCGCTGGCTCGAGCAGGGGCGGGGGCCGGTGCCCACCCCCTTCGACGCGCTGCTGGAGACCGTGGCCGAGCGCCCCGAGCTCGTGCGCTGCGTGCGCGAGCTCGTCGCCCGCAAGCGCAGCGGCGAGGAGCTCGCCGAGGGCCCGCGGATCGAGGTGCTCAGCGACTTCCTCGAGGAGGAGCTCGCGCGGCACGCGGCCGGCGAGCTGGCCCTCGCCCCCCGCCCCGCGCCGATCGAGCCGCTCAACGCGCTCTTCCTCGGCGCGCTGCGCGAGGTGTGGGGCGCAGCCCTGGGCTGGCCCGGCTAGCGCTCGCGCTGGTCTACGCCGCGGCTCGGCGCGGCTCGGGCCACACGCCTGGCGTCGCGGCATGAGCCCCGTAGAATCCGCGGGTCCGTCGAATCTGCCAAGGAGCCCCATGACCCAGCCCGACCCCACGCGCTCGTCCTTCCCCGCCGCCAAGAAGGTGCTCGTCGGTGACCTCCAGGTCCCGTTCCGCGAGATCGCGGTCTCGGGCGGTGAGCCGCCGCTCCGGGTCTACGACACCGAGGGCCCCCTCGGCTTCGATCCGACCGAGGGTCTGCCCCTGCGTCGCCAGGCCTGGATCGACGCGCGCACCCAGCGCGGCGACACCAACCACTCGCAAATGCACTACGCGCGGAGGGGAGAGATCACCGAGGAGATGCGCTTCTGCGCGATCCGCGAGAACGTGACCCCCGAGTTCGTGCGCGACGAGGTCGCCGCCGGGCGCGCGATCATTCCCTCCAACAAGAAGCACCCTGAGCTCGAGCCCATGATCATTGGGCGCAAGTTCCTCGTGAAGGTGAACGCGAACATTGGCAACAGCGCGGTCAGCTCGTCGATCGAAGACGAGGTCGAGAAGCTGCGCTGGGCGGTGCGCTGGGGCGCCGACACGATCATGGACCTCTCCACCGGCAGCCAGATCCACGAGACCCGCGAGTGGATCCTGCGCAACGCCCCGGTCCCGGTGGGCACGGTGCCGATCTACCAGGCGCTGGAGAAGGTCGGCGGGGTCCCCGAAGACCTGACCCTCGAGCTCTTCCTCGACACGCTCCGCGAGCAAGCCGAGCAAGGCGTCGACTACTTCACGATTCACTCGGGGGTGCTCCTGCGCTACGTGCCGCTGACCGCCGAGCGGCTCACCGGGATCGTCTCCCGCGGCGGCTCGATCATGGCCAAGTGGTGCCTGGCGCATCACAAGGAGAACTTCCTCTACACCGGCTTCGATCAGATCTGCGAGCTCATGAAGGAGTACGGGGTCTCGTTCTCCCTCGGCGACGGGCTGCGCCCGGGCTCGATCCAGGACGCCAACGACGCCGCGCAGTTCGGCGAGCTGGAGACCCTCGGCGAGCTGACCCAGCAGGCCTGGGCGCACGACGTGCAGGTCATGATCGAGGGCCCCGGGCACGTGCCGCTGCACAAGATCAAGGAGAACGTGGACCTCGAGCGCGAGCTCTGCCACGACGCGCCGTTCTACACCCTCGGCCCCCTGGTCACCGACATTGCCCCCGGCTACGACCACATCACGTCGGCGATCGGCGCGACCCTGATCGGCGCGCACGGCACGGCCATGCTCTGCTACGTGACCCCCAAGGAGCACCTCGGCCTGCCCAACAAGCAAGACGTGAAGGACGGCATGATCGCCTACAAGATCGCCGCCCACGCCGCCGACCTGGCCAAGGGGCACCCCGGCGCGCAGGATCGCGACGACGCCCTGAGCAAGGCCCGCTTCGAGTTCCGCTGGGAGGACCAGTTCAACCTCTCCCTCGACCCCGAGACGGCCCGCAGCTACCACGACGAGACCTTGCCCGCCGAGGGCGCGAAGGTCGCGCACTTCTGCTCCATGTGCGGCCCGAAGTTCTGCTCGATGAAGATCACCCAGGACGTGCGCGCCTACGCCGCGGAGCAAGGCGTGGCCGAGCAGCAGGCCCTCGAGCGCGGGCTCTCGGAGAAGGCCAACGAGTTCCGCGAGCGCGGGGGCGAGCTCTACCAGGAGCGCGAGCTCACCGCCCCCGGGCGCCCCTGAGGCCGCGAAGGCCGGTTGGCGTGCGCCGCCTCGTGAGCTGCCTGGGGCTGGGGGCCCTCGCGGCCCTCGCCGGCGCGGGGTGCCGGGCGGCGCCC
>JAGQRJ010000399.1 GCA_020425635.1 Planctomycetota bacterium
AGCAGGCCACCAGCGCGACCACGGCGAAGAACGCCGGCGTGAGCCCGCAGGCCCACCACGCCAGCTGGCCGGGGCCGACCTGGGCGAGCACGAACAGCCCCCCGACGCCGCCCACCCCCAGGCAAGCGCCGATCGAGAGCACGTAGATCGCGCGGGCGAGCACCGTCACTCCGCCACTGTAGCGCCTCGGGACCCCCGCCGCGGAGGCGGATGCAACCCAAGGGCGGCTCCGACTCTCACTCGACGCAGGGCAGGGCCCCGAGCCCGCGCTTGCGCCGCGTTCGACCCCCGCAGTAGGATCCTCGCCCCGAGGCACGGATGTACAAGCTCTTCTTGATGTGGCGCTACTTGACCCGACGCGCGCTGTCGCTGGTCGCGGTCGTGGCGCTGACGCTCTCGGTGGGCGCCCTCGTGGTCGCGCCCTCGATCATGAGCGGCTTCCAGGAGGAGTTCTACAAGCGGATCCGCGGGACCCTGAGCGACCTGACGATGAGCAGCGGTCAGCCGCACTCGATCCCCGAAGACCCGATGCTCGAGCTGCGCCTCGAGAAGCTGCCCCACGTGCTGGCGGTGGCCCCCTTCGTGGAGAACCCGGCCCTCGACAAGCACCTCGAGCAGGTCGACTACTGCTTCGTGCGCGGGGTCGACCCGGCGCGCGAGGCCAAGGTCAGCAAGTTCGCGGACTACTTGATGTCGCCGCGCGCGATCCTCGAAGAGGTCGCCAAGCAGCACGGGCCCTCGCGGGAGATCCTCGACGCGCTCGAGGGCAAGGGCGAAGGCGCCGACCCCGAGCTGCGCGCGGCCTACGAGGAGTTCTACCCCGAGCAGCCCGACACCGAGTTGATCTACGAGCAGCTGAACCAGGGCACCCCCGGCGACCCCGACACCCCGACCTGCCTGGTCGGCGTGTTCTACCTGCGCTACTGGGGAGTCGACGTCGGCGACACGGTGATCCTGACCACGGCCAGCGCCAACGGCGAGATCTCGGAGGAGCGCGCGTTCAAGATCGTGGGCGCGTTCCAGACCGGGGTCAGCGAGAAGGACCGGCGCTTGATCGTGACCTCGCTGCGCTCGCTGCAGGAGTTCATCGGGGTCGAGGGCCGGCTGAGCGGCTACTCGTTCAAGCTCGAGGACTACAACCAGGCCGACGAGACCCGCGCCGCGCTGAGCAAGCTCGTGCGGGCGGGGGCGTTCCGCGACCTCAACGACCAGGGCTACTACCTGCGCACCTGGGAGCAGCACAACGAGCAGCTGATCAAGGCCGTGAAGATGGAGAAGCTCCTGATCTGGCTCATGACCCTGCTGATCGTGGTCGCCGCCTCGGCCACGATCTTCTTGGTGCTGTTCATGAGCGTGCACACCAAGGTGCGCGAGATCGGGATCCTGCGCGCCATGGGCGCCAACTCCATGGGCGTGCTCGCGCTGTTCGTGACCCAGGGCCTGGTGCTGGCCCTGGTCGGGATCCTGTTTGGCTACGTGCTGGGGAACCTGATCGGCTGGAACATCAACGAGATCGCCGACGGGATCAAGGCGCTCACCGGCTGGCACCCCTTCCCGCCCGAGGTGTATTACATCGACAAGATCCCCTACAAGCCCTCGCCCAGCGACACCGCGATCAACGTCGCGATCACGCTGACCCTCGGAATGCTGGCCGCGTTCATTCCCGGGATCCTCGCCGCCCTGCGCCCCCCGCTGAAGGCGATCCGCTATGACTGAGCCGCCGACCGAGCCCCTGGTCCGCGTCCGCGGCCTGATCAAGAACTACCCCCGCCAGCGGGTCGACGCGAGCCGCTACGCGCGGCTCTGGGACCGGGTGTGGGGCTGGACGGGGCGCCTCGACGACTGGGAGGCGCTGAACCTCGGCGTGCCCGTGCTCAAGGGGGTCGACCTCGACGTGCAGGAGGGCGAGACCCTCGCGATCGTCGGCCCCTCGGGCGCGGGCAAGTCGACGCTGCTGCACCTGATCGGGGCGCTCGACCACCCCAACGCGGGCCAGGTCTACTACCGTGACGTCGAGGTCACCGGGCTCAAGCCCCGCAAGGTCGACGCCTGGCGCAACCGCGAGGTCGGTTACGTCTTCCAGTTCTATCACCTGTTCCCCGACCTCACGGCGCTGGAGAACGTCCTCGTGCCCGGCATGATCCGCTTCGGCGCCGCGGCCTACGGGGCGCACAGCCAGGAGCTGCACGACCGCGCGATCGAGCTCCTGACCCGGGTCGGCCTCGGCGACCGGGTCAATCACCGCCCGA
>JAGQRJ010000055.1 GCA_020425635.1 Planctomycetota bacterium
AGGCACACCGCGCAGTGCGCGGGCGCGAGCACCGACCCGAGCCCCGTGAGCACGCGAGCGAGGAACGGCGAGAGGACGCGGGGGGAGGGGACGAGCACCCCGCGATACGAACACACCCCGAACCTCTTGGCAAGCGCAATCCGAGCGTGGAGCCCCTGCAACGCGCCGTGCCTTGCCGGGTGCACCGACCGCCGTCGCGCCTGTTCGGGTGGCGCGGGGGGGGCGGGCCCTGCCGCCGGAGCGGCAGGGCGCGTGGGTGCGAGTTTCCCTGCGCGAGGCTAGGTCAGGCCTGCCCGAACAGCATGAGCAAGAGGGCGAGCACGCACAGGCCTCCCATGATGACGACGGGTGCCCAGAGGAACACCACGACCAGGATCACGCCGGGCTCCTGGCGGACTCGGCCGACGGGCGCTCCTGCGGCGAGCTCTGGGGCCTCTTGGGTGCCTTGCGGGGGTTGGTGGGGGGCGTGAGGGTCTTGGGCGAGTCGATTTCCTTCGGACATGGTGACTCCTGGGCTGCCGCCCGGCGGGTGGCAGTTGGTTGGGTGGTTGTGAAGGCTGGGGCAAGGGGGTCGCGTCGGCTGGCCGCTGGCCAGGCGCGAGCGAGGGAAGGCCAAGGGCTCGTGACACCGCACGACCCATGAGCGCGAGGAGTCCGAGGGACTCGCCGCCTCCCGGGCTCACCGAGCGGGGTGCAGGCTGGGGTCGATCGCGACGACGTGGAGACTGCGCCGCCAGGCGTACGGGGAGCGCCTTAGCGAGGCGTCCTGGAGCGGGCGGCGCTCAGCGCGCGGTCGGGGGAGCTCGCGGGAGCTGCTGCTTCGGCCGAGGCCGCGGAGCGACGTCGCTCTTGCCTCCACGCGGAGGGGGGAGCCCCTGAGGGGCGAGGCGAGGCGTGGCTGACGCTGCCGCGGCCGCTCCCCCGGACCATGGGTCGGTAGGACCCAGGCGCTCGTTTCGCTCGCGAGTGAGGCTGCTGGGACCGGTTGGCTCCTCGAACAGCCCAAGGTGATCCGCTGCGCAGGGCCCGCGAAGGACGGCGGGCCCTGCCCCGCCGCGTGGAGCGCGCAGGCTGGACTCCGCGCGCTTGCCGTAGGCCGCGGGGCTGCCAGCCCACACGAGGAGCACGCCAGCGCCCAAGAGAGCGCAGACCCTCAGCGTTGTTCGAGCGCTCCGCACCACCTGCGCAGAGTGGCAGGCTCCCACCCTTTCCGCCAGCGTGAGGCGATGGTCCCGAGGCTCGGATGCAGCGAGCCCCGGCCGAGCGCTCGGCCGGGGCTCGGGTCGTCTGCCGGGAGCTACTTCGACTTGGCTTCGACCTTGATCTCGCGAGACTTGGCCTTCTCGGCCTTCTTGACCTTGACGGTCAGGATCCCGTCCTGGGTCTCGGCCTTGACGCCGTCGGCTTCGACCGCGCTCGGCAAGGTGAAGCTGCGGTGGAAGACCCCGTGCGAGCGCTCGTAGATGTGGACGTTTTCCTCACTTCGCCGCTCCTCCTGGCGCTTCTCGCCGTGGATCGAGAGCGTGTTCCCCGTGAGGTTGACCTTGATGTCCGCGGCCTTGCAGCCCGGCAACTCGGCCTTGACCTCGTAGGCGTCCGGCTTCTCGATCAGCTCCACGCGCGGGCTCCAGCTCTCGCCGTTGCGGCCCGCCTCGCGGCGAAACATCTCGTTGAACTCGTTGAACAGTTGGGGGAGCTCCGGAAACAGGGTCCTCCCGAACGGGCGCCACTCGGTGAGTTGATGACTCATGGATCGACTCCTTCTTCGACCTGTATGGTTCGCTTGCTGTCTTGGCTGGCTGCTCACCAGCGCTGCGAATACGCTCGCAACCCCGGAGCCACGGGGAGCGTCGACGCTAGGTCCTTGTGTGGGACGCGCGGTCCATTCGCTGCGGCGCTGCGCCATGGATCGGGGGCCGCGGAGGCGTGGGGGATCTTCCCCACCCTTGGGGACGATCCCCCAGCAGCCCTTGAGCTGCCCTGCGAGGCGCGAGGAGGCTTCGCGGGACGCCCGCAGGGATTCTTGACGGCTTTGAGCCGTGGTTTGACAAACCGACAAAAACACGCATGATTTGACGGAGGAGGCAGCATGGGCCGAGCCTGGACCTACGCGCGCAGCGAGCCGGAGACCGACTCCAACAGCCTGGAAGGGGTCGCCCAGCAGCTGCGCTCGCTCGAGGCCTACGCGCGCCTGCGGGGGCTGCGGGTGGAGCGCAAGCTCAGCGACGAGGTCCCCGTGGGCATGCCCTTCGAGGCGCGTCCGGGGGGCGGGGCGCTGGTCTCGGCGCTCCGCGAGGAGCGCGGGGTCCACGTGCTCGTGTTCCACCTCGAGCGCGCCTTCGCCTCGGTCTCGGAGTGCCTGGCGCTCGAGCGCGAGTGGGAGGGCCGGGGGCACGTCTTGCACGTAGCCGACCTGGACGGGACCTCCGTGCACACACAGTCGGGGTTGGGGCGCTTCATGCTCTCGGTGCTGAGCTCGGCTCAGACCATGGAGGCCTCGGGGCGCGGCCTCGCGCGGCTCAAGCACCCGCGCAGGGCGGGGGAGAAGCCGCTGCTCGGGGAGCGCGTGGTGCGCGGCTACGTCGTCCCCGACCCCGACGAGCTGCGCGCCGTGCAGCGGATCATCGACCTCCACGGCGAGGGCAAATCCCTGCGCGAGATCGCCGAGACCCTCGACGGCGAGGGCGTCCCGACCAAGCGCCGCGCCAAGGCCTGGTCCAAAGAGGCGATCCGCCTGATCATGCTCCGAGTCGAGAACGGGGAGGTGCGCTCCCTGCGCAAGGACGAGGTCGGTTCCCTGCGCAAGCAACCCTAGGGCGCAGAGCCGGAAGCGCCAATCGGTTGACGCAACATAGGCCAAAAATAAAAGACTTGCGCCGGCGTTCGTCAAAAAGCGGATTCTAATTGACGGCCCACGGCGGAGCGGCTATTGTCTCGTCAACGGGGCCAAGGAGGGTCGCCCATGCTTGCGTCAATCTACCTGGCTTCGCTTGTCTTCGGGGGCGGTCTGCTCCTGATCTCCGTGTTCGCGGGCGCCGACGACGTCGAGTTCGACGGCGACGTGGACATGGACATGGACATGGACGTCGACGCGGACGTCGACCTGGACGCCGACGCGGACCTCGACGCCGACGGCGACGGCTTGCACCTGGGCGACGCGCTCTGGCTGCCGATCCTGTCCTTCCGCTTCTGGACCTTCCTCCTCGCCTTCGGCGGGTTCGTGGGCTTCGTGATCGAGGTCGGCGGGTTCATGCCGGCGGGCACGAGCCCCTGGGTCGCGCTGCCCGTGGGCTTCCTGTCGGGCTACTCGGTGAGCTACCTCCTGCGGCAGCTCAAGTCGGTCAAGGTCGACTCGTCGATCGACCCCGAGCTCGACTACGTGGGTCGGCGCGGCGAGGTGCTCCTCGACGTCCTGCCCGGGGAGGGCGGCGTAGTCCGGGTCACGGTCAAGGGGGCTTCGGTCGACCTCGACGCGCGGCTCGCCGACGGCGAACCCGGGCCCCTGCGCCGGGGCGACGCGGCTCTGGTCTTCGGCTACGAGGGCAAGGTCCTGCGCGTCGTGCGCTTCGACCCGGGCGACGACGCGCGGAAGGGCAGCCACCTCGCGCTCAGGGAAGGGCCGTGAGCCGACGCTGGCAGCGTGCGCTGCGAGTCTTCCCGCTCTCCACGGAGTTCAACGTGCCCTACGCGCGCTGCGCGCGCGGCGAGCTCCTGAGCCTCGACGTGGTCGCGGTCTACGTGTCGAGCGACGGCGCCAAGCGTCCCGAGCCCGCGGCCTACTGGCGCGTGCGCCT
>JAGQRJ010000400.1 GCA_020425635.1 Planctomycetota bacterium
CGCCGGGCTCGAGGATCCCGGCCTTCTCGCGCGCGATCGTGGCCAGGTCTGGGCCGAGGATCGCGGTGTGCTCGAGGCTGATTCGGGTGATCACGCACGCCGTCGGGGACACGACGTTGGTCGCGTCGAGCCGCCCGCCGAGCCCGACCTCGACCACCGCGAGGTCCACCTCCGCGGCGCGGAACAGCTCGAAGGCGATCGCGGTCGTGAGCTCGAACCAGGTCGCGTCCGCCGCCGCGGCGCAGGCGAACACGCGCTCCGCCGCCTCCAGCCACAGCCGGTCGGGGGCCGGGCGCGGGCCGAGCCGGATCCGCTCGCGGGCGGAGACGAGGTGCGGGGAGGTCAGCAGCCCGACCCGCCAGCCCGAGGCGTGGAGCGCGCTCGCGACCGCGGCGCAGGTGCTGCCCTTGCCCTTGCTGCCGGCGACGTGGACCGCGCGCAGCGCGCGCTCGGGGTGCCCGAGCTCGTCCACCAGGGCGCGCATGCGGTCGAGGGTGTAGCCCCCCGACTGGGGCTCGCGCTCGAGGTCGACCCTCCGGTCGAGGGCCGCGCAGAGGTCGGCGAAGGTCGCGAAGCTCACCCTCAGGCCTCGAGCACGATCCGGCCGCCCGGCACCGTGCGCGCCGAGCAGGCCAGGATCCAGCCCGCGCGCCGCTCCTTCTCGCTGAGCGCGTGCAGGGTGTCGATCGAGGGCTCGCCCGAGCGCAGCAGCACCTTGCAGGTCCCGCAGCTGCCTCCGCGGCAGAGCGAGGGCAGGTCGACGCCTTCGTCCTCGGCGACCTCGAGCAGCACCTCGCCCGGGGGCACGGTGGCCTCGACCCCGCTGCGGTTGAACACGACGACGCATGACTCGTTGGCGCTCATGCCGCGCATGCTACCGCGCCGGGGGTCGGGCCGGACGTCTGGCCTCCAGCGTCTTCGCCGAGTAGAAAGGGGGCATGCAGATCGACCCGAGTCGCTACAACCAGATCCGCGAGAACCCGCACCAGATCGCCGCGGGCTGTGTCCTGCAGCCGCTGGGCGACGGCACCATGGAGTTCATGCACCAGCAGGGGGGCGACGAAGACACGTTCATTCTCATGCTCGGGGCGCAGAAGGTGCACACCCCTCAGGGGGCGATCGAGATCCTCGAGGGGGTGTTCCTCTCGGCCGACGGGCCAGGGTTTCACCCCACCTGGGACCACGACCAGCTCATGCGCGAGATCGATCGCGGGAGCTGGACGATCGTGCCGACGGAGGTCGTGCTCGAGGAGTGGGTCGAGCGCGTCGAGACGCGCATGAACCTGCAGCGCTGATCGCCGGGCGCGCTCGGCCCCGCCGGGCGTCGCTCAGCGCAGGTAGAGGTTGCGCTCGGGCTTGATCCGCGGGAAGCGGGTCTGCCACACCCGCAGGCCGGCGACGGAGTCGAAGTGGTAGCGGTCGACGTCCTTCTTGCGCCGCTCGACCACGGTGAACGCGGCCTTGCACATGTCGAACAGGCGCTGGCTGCTCGCGCGCACGTCGGGGTCCGGGTGCAGGCCGGCGCGCAGGATCTCGCGCACCTCGTGCCCGCCGTCGACGACGCAGCGCTGGACGCGGCGGGTGTCGACGGGGTCGGTGCGGTCGAGCTTGAAGTCGATCAGCTCGAACAGTCGGTCTTCGCCCTTGAGGTCGTAGACGCCGCGGTGGTCGTAGGCGCGGTGTCCGGTGAGCAGCTCGTAGAAGGCCAGGGTCAGCGCGTAGACGTCGGTGGCCTCGGAGTAGTGCCCGAGGCGCTCTCCCCGGATCGAGGGGAAGGTCTCGGGGGCGAGGTAGACCGGGGTCCCCACGAGCTCGCCCAGGCACCCGCCCTGGCGGTCGACCTCGCGCCGGGCGCGGGCGATCCCCATGTCCATGAACACGGGCTCGTAGGCGCCGGTGGAGATGCGCGTGAGGTACTCCTCGTCGTTGATCTCGCCCTCGGCGTTCGACATGCGGAGCATGAGGTTGTCGGGCTTGATGTCCAGCAGGAGCAGGGGGCGCTCGCGGTCGGCGTGGATCCCGCGCAGCACGTCGAGCAGGTTGACGAAGATGTCGATCGCGGTGGCCACGTCGACGGGCTTGCCCTTGAACCAATCGCCCGGGTGCGGGTGCAGCTTCTCGAGCACGAGGTAGGGCGAGTCGTTGGCGGTGCCGCTGTCGAGGAGCTTGACCATGCCGCGGTTGGGCAGCGCGTAGACCTCGCGCTCGCGCTCGAGCGCGGCGTCGTGCCCCGGGCGCGCGATCTTGAGCACCGCGGTGGAGACCGGGCGCAGGAAGCCCTCGAACTCCTGCTCGCCCTGAACGCCGACCTGGAACACGTAGCCGTGGCCGCCGCGGCCGAGGAGCTTCTCGACGATGTAGACCCGCGACATGTCGTCGCTGGGGAGCATTTCCTGCTCCAGGTTCATCTCCGGCTCGTCGGGGAACTCCTCCTCGCGCTCCTCTTCCTCCTTGGCGAGCGCGCTGACCGTGGCGCCATACAGCGCGTGCGTGGCGGTCCCCGGGTCCTGGGCGGCGATCTCGGAGAGCTCGTAGACCCCGGAGGGGCGCTCGCCGCGGCGGTGTCCGACCAGGTCCTCGAGGAGCTCGGTGTATTGCGCGACCGCCTGGGTGTAGGGGTCGCATTCGGCCTCGACCTCGCGCAGGGTCTTGAGCAGGTCCAGCCCGCTCCAGATCGGAGCGTCGCCCGCGTCCTTGGCCGGGAAGGCCCCCGGGATCACGGCCATGCCGATCGCGGTCACGCCC
>JAGQRJ010000401.1 GCA_020425635.1 Planctomycetota bacterium
AAAAGCTCAGCGAGCACGTGGTCCGGATCAACCGCAGCACTGCGGAGGTCAAGGGCGGGCGGCGCTTCAGCTTCTCGGCGCTCGTGGTCGTCGGCGACGGTCGCGGACGCGTCGGCGTCGGCTACGGCAAGGCCAACGGCGTGCCCAACGCGGTCGAGAAGGGCGTCAAGGACGCGCGCAAGAACATGTTCAAGGTCCCGCTGGTCGACGGCACGATCCCCCACCCGACGCGCGCGATCTTCGGCGCCTCGTCGGTGGTGCTCGAGCCGGCCAGCCCTGGAACGGGTTTGATCGCGGGCGCGAGTGTGCGCGCGGTCTGCGAGGCGGCGGGGATCCGTAACATCCTCACCAAGTCGCACGGCTCCGGGAACCCGGTCAACGTGGTCAAGGCCGTCGAGCAGGGGCTGAAGAACATGCGGACCCGCCAAGGGATCGAAGACCTGCGGGGGGTCAAGCTCGACGCCGACGCCGGCAGCTGGCGCTTGCAGAACAAGCCCACTGGCGGTGGCGACAGCATGAAGGGCGCGACGAAGGACGCCAAGCAAGAGGCAAGCTCGTGAACCTGCACGAAATCAACGCCAAGGTCCAGCCCAAGGCCAACGAGCATCGGCTCGGTCGCGGCCCCGGCTCGGGCTGGGGCAAGACCGCCGGTCGCGGCATGAACGGCGCCCAGTCGCGCAGCGGCTGGAAGACCAAGCTCCACTTCGAGGGCGGGCAGATGCCCGTGATTCGGCGGATCGCCAAGCGCGGCTTCAACAACAAGCGCTTCGGCAAGGTCTTCGCCTTCATCAACCTCAGCGACTTGAACGCCTTCGAAGACGGCGCGACCGTCACCCCGGAGCTCTGCCTCAAGCTGGGGTTGATCCCCAAGGTTCGCAGCGGGCTGAAGGTCCTCGGGCAAGGGACCCTCGAGCGCAGCTCGCTCGCGATCCAAGCCCACCGGGTGTCCAAGACCGCCCGAGAGGCCCTTGAAGCCAAGGGGTGTTCGATTAAGCTCATTCCTGCCCAGGGCGACGAAGCGAAGTCCCAATGGCGGGACAAGCGCGGCCAGGGCAAGAAGACGGTTCGTCGCAAGGCGGCACAAAAGAAGGGCTAGCGGCCTTCGGGCCCTAGGTCGGATCTCTCCACCCCTCCGCTGCTTGCAGCGGGGCCAGCCGAGCGCGGCGGCGGCGCACCCTCCCCGCCCCTAGTCCAATGCAAGCAGTCGCGAACATTTTCCGGATCCCCGAGCTGCGCAAGAAGATGCTGGTCACGGCAGCCTTCCTGGTGCTGTATCGACTGGGGAGCATTGTCCCGATCCCTGGGATCGACGTGGAGAAGCTGAACGCCGGCGCCTCCGGCGGTGGCCTCGCCGACATCATGCAGATGATGTCCATGCTCACCGGCGGCGCGCTCGCGCAGTGCACGATCTTCGCGCTCGGGATCATGCCCTACATCTCGGCGTCGATCATTTTCTCGCTGCTGGTGAAGGTGATCCCGGCCCTCGAGGCGCTGCAAAAAGAGGGCGACAGCGGCCGGCAAAAGATCAATCAGTACACGCGCTACTCGACCGTCGGCCTGTGCTTGATCCAGTCGGTGTTCATCATCATCTACATCAGCAACCGCAACCTGGCGATCGACCCGGGCGCGTGGTTCTGGGTCTCGACCGTGATCACGCTGACCACCGGGACCGTGTTCCTCATGTGGATCGGTGAGCAGATCACCGAGTTCGGCATCGGCAACGGTATCTCGCTGATCATCATGGCGGGGATCGTGGCGGTCATGCCGGGCGCGATCTACCAGTTCTTCGCCAACGTCAACGAGGCGGCGAAGCAAGGCGAGAACGTCCCGATCGAGGTGCTCAAGTTCGTCGTGTTCGTCACCCTCTTCGTGGGTGTCGTGGTCGCCGTGGTGATCATGCAGCAGGGCCAACGCCGGATTCGGGTCCAGCAGCAGAAGCACACCCGCGGGCGCAAGGTCTACGGTGGACAGCGCCACTACCTGCCCCTGCGCGTCAACGCCGCGGGCGTCATGCCCGTGATCTTCGCCGAGTCCCTGATCATGATCCCCTCGGCCCTGCTCTCGCAGATCTGGCCGGCCTTCAGCGACTACTTCGCCCGCGGCGAGTCGTTCTGGTACGTGGCGGTCTACATCGGCATGGTCATGTTCTTCACCTACTTCTGGGTGAGCTTGACCTTCAACCCCGTCGAGATGGCCGGGAACATGAAGGAGCAAGGCTCGTTCATTCCTGGAATCCGCCCCGGCCGCCGGACCGCGGAGTACCTCGAGCAGATCATGAACCGGATCACCTTCGTGGGCGCGATCTTCCTCGCGTTCATTGGGATCTTCCCCACGATCGTCACCCAGTTCCTGAGCATCAACTTCATGCTCGCGAGCTTCCTCGGCGGCACGGGGATCCTGATCGTGGTCGGCGTGGCCCTCGACGTGGTGCAGAAGGTCGAGAGCCACCTGCTCATGCGGCACTACGAAGGCTTCATGAAGACCGGTCGCGTCCGGCACCGCGGACGGCTGTAGGCCAGGGATCCTCGGTGCCGACCGTCCACCCCGTCCTCAGGGACCTCCCCGATTACCCGATCGTGCGCGTCGCTCGCGCGCGCGAGGCCCTCGAGGCCCAGGGCGTGCGGGTGTTCGACTTCAGCACCGGCGACCCCCTCGAGCCGACCCCGGAGTTCGTGCGCGCGGCCGTGCAGGTCGACCCCGTCTGCCGCTACCCCTCGCCCGCTGGGCTGCCCGCTCTGCGCGCCGCGGCCAGCGGCTACCTCCAGCGGCGGTTCGGGGTCGAGCTCCCGCCCGCGCAGATCCTCGCGACTCGGGGCTCGAAGGAGGCGGTGTTCCACCTGCCCTTCGCGTTCATCGACCCCGCCGGCCCCAAGGACACCGTGGTCTACCCGACCCCGGGCTACACCGTCTACGAGAGCGGCGCCCGCTTCGCGGGCGGGGTCGCGCACGGTGTGGCGCTGCGCGCCGAGAACGGCTTCCTGCTCGAGCCCTGGAGCCTCCCCGCCGAGGTCCAAGACCGCCTGGCCGTGCTCTGGATCAACTACCCCCACAACCCCTCGGGGGCCGAGGCGCCCGCCGCCTACCTCGAGCGCCTGGCGGCCTACGCCGTCGAGCGTGACGTGGTGCTCTGCTCCGACGAGTGCTACGTCGACGTGTCCTTTGGGGCCCAGGCGCCGCGCTCGCTGCTGGAGTTCGGCACCAAGAACGTCCTGGCGCTGTTCAGCTGCTCCAAGCGCAGCGGCATGACCGGCTACCGCACGGGCTTCGTGGCCGGCGACCCCGAGCTGATCCACCACTTCGGCCGCTTGCGGCCCAACCTCGGGGTCGCGGGGCCCGACTTCGTCGAGCGCGCCGCGGTGGCCGCCTGGAGCGACGACGCCCACGTGGCCGAGCGCTGCGCGACCTTCGCCGCCAAGCGCGAGGTCATGGTCGCCCTGCTCCAGGAGCTGGGCGCGCCGCACCTCGGGGGCGAGTCGACCTTCTTCCTCTGGTTCGCGGCCCCCGGCGGCGACGACGAAGCCTACGCCAAGGCCTTGCTCGAGCTCGGGATCGTCGTGATCCCCGGGAGCTACTTCGGCGCCGGCGGCGAAGGCTACTGCCGGATCGCCCTCGTGCCGAGCCTCGCAGACTGCCAGGCCGCCGCCCAGCGCTGGCGCACCCTGGTCTAAGTCCCGCGCCGCCGCGCCCCTCCTGGGGAGCGCCGCGGAACGTGAACCACCGTCATAGACCGAGTCCGAGCCCCGCGCTGGGGGCGCGACCTGGCCACTAGGTTATCCACAAAGTCCCAACACGCGGCAGGCCTGGCCCTCGCGCGGCGGCCGCTGCGTTCCCGCAGGACTCCCCCAGAGGTATCCACAAAATATGGTGGTATGACTCAAGAGGAACACCTATAAGGAGTGCATGCTTGTCAACCCTCCCCACGAATCAGCCCTAAGTCCTTTTGCTAAACGAGCACGCGTAGACTTTTCTCCCCAGGGCGTAGATTTTCCGAAAACTACTCTAGGTCCTGTGGAATCCCTCCGAAGAACCACTAGCACTTGAGTTGTTTGTAGGAGGCCCAATGAGCGCGCGAAACGAGCTAACCCCCGCCTTGGAAGCGATCAGCCGCCGCTTGACCCTGAAGGAGCTGCGCAAGCGCAAGATCCACGCCGTGCGCGTGGTCACCCGCTCGGGCTTGGACCAGGCCCTCGGGAAGACGGCGGCTCCCGCCGAGGCCGCGGACGCCGGGCCCCAGGGTCGCCGGGTGCAGCGCCTGCTGGAAGAGGTCGAGAAGCTGGGGCAGGCCAAGCTGGCCCTCGAGCACGAGAAGGGGCTGGCTGAGAGCGAGCGCAGCCGCCTGCAGGCCCAGCTGCAGGGCGTGCTCAACGCCTGCGGCAAGACCGGCTCGGGCAAGGTCGGCGAAGAGGACCTGCGCGCCATGGTCGCCGAGCTCGAGGAGCTGCGCGTCAAGCACGCCGAGGCGTCGGCGGCGCTGACCACCGTCAAGAAGCAGCTCACGCACCGCGAGCGCACCGCCCAGAGCCTGGAGGAGAAGCTCCGCCAGCGCCAGCAGCAGAACCGCGAGCTGAGCGAGACCTGCGGGCAGACCCAGCGCGAGCACGCGCGGCTGACATCCGAGCGCGACCGCTACCGCGAGGAGCGCGACCAGTACCGTCAGGAGCGCGACCAGTACCGCGAGGAGCGCGATCAGTACCGCGCCGAGCGCGACCGCTTCCTCGAGGAGCGCGAGCGGCTGCGCGAGCAGCGCGACGCGCACCGGGTCGACGCGGAGAGCCTGCGCGAAGAGAACGACCACTTCTCCTCGCTGCTGCGGCAGGCGCAGAGCGCGCTGCGGGAGAACGAGGCCCAGCTCGTGCAGGTGCGCCAAACCTGCGAGACCGCGGTCACCCAGCGCGATCAGCTGCTCGTCGAGCTGCAGGAGACGCAGCGCAAGCTGCACGTCGCCCGCGAGGAGCTCGAGCGCGCCTTCACCG
>JAGQRJ010000402.1 GCA_020425635.1 Planctomycetota bacterium
ACGGCGCGCCGGTGCTGCGCCTGGTCGACCAGTCGCAGGTCCGGGTGCGTCTGCACGTGCGCCCGGGCGAGGCGCTCTGGCTCCACACCGGCGCGGAGGCGGTCGTGCGGATCCCCAGCCTGCGCACGACGGTCGGCGGCGACGCGCCGACCAACGAGCGGCGCGGCCCCGCGGCCTACACCGCCGAGGGCGTGGTCGAGGGCGTCTCGGCGGTCTCCGACCCGCAGACCCAGAAGGTCGCGGTCGACGTGACCCTCGACAACCCGGGCGCGCTCCGCGCGGGGCTCTTCGCGCGGGTCGAGCTCGACGGCGGCGCCGTCGACGACGCGGTGTGGATCCCCGACACCGCCGTCGTCCCCGGGGAAGACGGCGCGTCGCTCTACCTCGTCGAGGGCGAGGTCGCCCGGCGGGTCCCGGCGAGCTTCGGCGCGCGGCTCGGCGAGGGGCGCCTGCTGCGCTCCGACCCCGCGGACTGGGGCCCTCCGCCCTGGGAGCTCGTGGTCGACGGCACCGCGCTCCTGTTCGACGGCGCCCCCGTGCGGCGGCTGGAGTAGCCCGTGTTCCGCAAGCTGGCGGAGGTCTCGGTCACCAACCCCGTCGCGGTGCACCTGCTCTCGCTGCTGCTGCTGGTGGCGGGAGTCTACGCCTACCTGACCATGCCGCGCGAGATCTTCCCGGACTTCACGCGCAACCGGCTGCTGGTGACCACGGCCTTCCTCGGCGCCTCCCCCGAGGACATCGAAGAGCTGATCACGGTCAAGATCGAAGACGCCGCCGACTCGATCGACGGGGTCGAGACGATCGAGTCGACCTCCATGGAGGGCGTGAGCCTGGTCGACGTCTACCTCCGCCGGGGCACCAACGTCGACCGCGCGCTGACCGACCTGGACCGCGCCCTGGCCACCGTCACCGGCCTCCCCGACGACGCCGAGGAGCCGGTCGCCACCGAGATCAAGACCCAGTTCCCGGTGATCACGCTCTCGATCTACGGCGAGCTCGACGAGCTGGCGCTCAAGGACCTGATCCGCCCGATCCAGCGCGCCATGGAGGACATTCCCGGGGTCGGCAACGTGCGCCCCTCGGGGCTGCGCGACGTGCAGTGGTTGATCGAGGTCGACCCCGAGGCGGTCGACGCCTTCGGGGTCAGCCTGGCGGAGATCGCCGACGCCCTGGCCGCGCACAACCTGAGCATGCCCGGGGGCTTCCTCGAGCGGGCGCGCGACGAGGTCGTGCTGCGCACCAAGGGCGAGGCCAAGACGGCCCAGGCGATCGAGCGGATCGTGGTCCGCGCGCAGAGCGACGGGGCCCACGTGCGGGTCAGCGACGTGGCCCGGGTGCGCCCCGGCTTCGAGCGCGCGAAGACCTACGGGCGCTTCAACGGCAAGCCCGCGCTGAACCTGACCGCGCTCAAGGACCCCGACGGGAACATCCTCGAGATCTCCCAGGCGGTGAAGGAGCTCTCCAAGCAGCTGCAGCTCCCGGCGGGGGTCTCCGCCGACGTGCACACCGACCTCTCGGTGTTCCTCGAGTCGCGCCTGCAGACCATGCAGAACAACGCGCTCTCCGGCTTCTTCCTGGTCATGGTCTCGCTGTGCGTGCTGCTCAACTGGCGCATGGCGATCCTGGTGGCGCTGGGGATCCCGCTCGCGTTCTTGTTCAGCTTCCTCGGCATGAGCTTCCTCGGCTACTCGATCAACATGATGAGCCTGTTCGCGCTGATCTTGATCCTGGGCATGCTCGTCGACGACGCGATCATCGTGACCGAGAACATCTTCCGCCTGATCGAGGAGGGGGTCCCCCCGACCCGGGCGGCGATCCAGGGCACGGCGGAGGTCGCGCGCCCGGTGCTCTCGACCATGTTGACCACGGTCTCGGCCTTCATGCCCATGCTCCTCGTCGAGGGCGAAATGGGGCAGTGGATGGCCGTGGTCCCGATCGTGGTCACGCTCTGCCTCGTGGGCAGCCTGATCGAGTGCTTCGTGATCCTGCCCTGCCACGTGGCCGAGTTCGCGGAGCCTCAGCACGCCCCCGAGGACACGCGCTTCGCGCGCTTCCTCCCGCGCTACGAGGGCTGGGTGCGCGCGGCGCTCAGGAACCGCTACGTGCTGATCGCGGCGGTGCTCGGCGGCTCGCTGCTGCTCGTGACCTGGGCGAGCACCCAGCTCAAGTTCGTGCTCTTCGGCGAGTTCGAGAGCGACACCTACTTCCTCAACTTCGAGCTCCCGACCACGACCCCCCTGGAGGAGACCGCGCGCGAGACCGCGCTGCTCGAGGCGGCGGTGCTCGAGATCCCCGAGGGCGAGCGCCGCGCGGCGGTGACCAACGTCGGCCTCAGCGCGGTCGACTTCAACCGGATCGACCGCGGGAGCTACCTGGGCCAGGTCGTGGTCAACTTCAGCCAGCCCGAAGAGCGCGAGCGCAGCGCGATCGAGATCATCGACGAGCTGCGCGAGCGGGTGCAGGGCTACAACCAGTTCACCAAGCTCGACTTCAAGGGCCTGCAGGCCGGGCCCGGCGGGGCGGCGATCGAGGTCGGGCTCGAGGCCGAGGACTACGACAAGCTGCTCGTGGCGAGCCGCGAGCTGCAGGCCTGGCTGCGCGAGCAGACCGGCGTGCAAGACGTCTACGACGACTGGGCGCCGGGCAAGAGCGAGCTCGAGGTGCGGATCCACGAGGAGGCCGCCGCGGCGCTGGGGCTCGACACGCGCAACGTCGCCATGCAGATTCGCAACGCCTTCCAGGGCAACGAGTCGACCACGGTGCGCCGCTTCGACGAGGACGTCGAGCTCGTGGTGCGCTTCCCGCCGGGGGCGCGCTCCCGGCGCGCCTCCCTCGAGGACCTGTGGCTCACGACCCCCAGCGGGGAGCGGGTGCCCTTCGACGCCGTCGCCCGCGCCGTCGAGGGCCGCGGGCTGTCGAAGATCCTGCGCAGCAACCGCCAGCGCTCGATCACCGTGCTCGCCAACGTCGACGTGGCCAAGGCCAACGCGATCGAGGTCACCGAGCAGCTGCAGCAGCGCTTTCAGAGGTCGCTGGCGCGGGACTACGGCGTCAACTTGCGGATCAAGGGCCAGCGCCGCGAGGCCGAGAAGTCCATGGGCGGCCTGATCCAGGGCTTCTTCCTCTCGCTGCTCTTGATCTACTTCATTTTGGGCACGCAGTTCCGCTCCTTCCTCCAGCCCTTCTTCGTCATGGTCGCGATCCCCTTCGGGATCGACGGGATCCTGGTGGGGCACGTGCTCTTCGGGGCCGACGTGTCGTTCATGTCCATGATGGGCCTCGTGGCCACGAGCGGGATCGTGGTCAACGACTCCCTGGTGCTCGTGGACCTGGTCAACCGCCTGCGCGAAGAGGGCGTCCCGACCTTCGAGGCCGCGGTGGCCGGCAGCGTGCGCCGCCTGCGCGCGATCCTCCTGACCTCGGCGACCACGGTCTTCGGGCTCGCGCCCCTGGCGTTCTTCGCCAGCGGCCAGGCGAAGTTCTTGAGCCCCATGGCCATGTCGATCGTGTTCGGGCTGTTGTTCGCGACGGGCCTGACCCTGGTCGTGATCCCCTGCCTCTACCTGATCCTCGAGGACCTCAAGCGCGCGAGCGCGCGCCTGCTGGGCCGCGCGCCGGCAGCCGACTCGCCCCCCTCGGCGATCCATGCCTCGAGCCCGGCGGCCGAACCCGCGGCGGACTCCGAGCCTGCTCCCGGCGAAGGCGAAGGCGCCTCGACCCCCGACGACCCGACGAAGCTGGGGGGCTAGCCCGCAAAGCTCACCACGAAGTGGTGAGTTTGCGGGCTAGCCGCCTGCGCAGCAGGCGGGCTGCGCCGGAGCGAGTCGGCGGCTCTGCCGCCGCGAGCGAGGCGCAAGCGACAGTGTGTATCCGGCCGCAGGCCGGGTCTCACTGTCTTAAGCAACACTGCTGGCCGCACTTCGAATCCACGAGCGGAGCGAGTGGTGAGGAGTGCGGGCTAGCCCCGTCACGGGCCTCGCGCGCACGCACGCCAGGGGTTAGCTTCGCGCCTCCACAGGAGGCGCAGCCCGTGACAGACCTGGCGAAGATCGGTGTGGTGACCGTGTCGGACCGCGCGAGCCGCGGCGACTACGAGGACCGCGGCGGCCCGGCGCTGGTCGAGTGCTTGCGCGAGTTCCTCAAGACCCCCTTCGAGCCCGTGGCCCGGGTGATCCCCGACGAGCAGGACACGATCGAGCAGACCCTGATCGAGCTGGTCGACGACCTGGGCTGCAGCCTGGTGGTGACCACCGGCGGCACGGGCCCCGCGCGGCGCGACGTGACGGTCGAGGCGACCCTCGCCGTGTGCCACAAGCCCATGCCCGGCTTCGGCGAGCTCATGCGCAAGGTGAGCCTGGAGAAGGTGCCCACCGCGATCCTCTCGCGCCAGGAGGCGGGGATCCGCTTCCCCTCCGACAACCGCCCCGGCGGGCTGCTGATCAACCTCCCGGGTTCGCCCAAGGCGATCCGCGAGTGCCTGATCGCGGTCTTCCCCGCGGTCCCCTACTGCGTCGAGCTGATCGAGGGCCCCTACCTCGAGACCCACGAGGACGTGGTCAAGGCCTTCCGCCCCAAGGCGAAGTGATCAGCCCCGCCCTGCTCCCCTGAGGGCGGCGATCACGACGGCGTCGACCGCGGACCCGTCCTCGGAGTGGACCTCGCCGTCGCGCCACAGGCGGCGGGCGAGGAGTGGTCGTGCGATCTCTGCGAAGCCTCTGCGTCCTCAGCGTCTCCGCGTTGAGGACGTCACCGAGTGCGCCACGCAGAAGCCCTAGGGCTGCCCGCGCACGCGCAGGAAGCCTCCGACGGGCAAGCCGAGGAACACCCGGGGGCGGCCGGGACAGGGCTGCGCGCGGCGGGTAGGCTGGACGGCGTGAGCGCCGCCGACGACGACACCGAGAACCTCGCGCCGCCCCGCGAGCTGGGGGAGGCCAGCGCGGCCGACAGCGCGCGCAACGGACGGGTCCAGCTCGAGCCGGGCATGACCCTCGGGCCCTACACCCTCGAGGCGCGCCTCGGGCGCGGGAGCATGGGCGAGGTGTGGCGCGCCGCGGGACGCGGGCGGCAGGTCGCGCTCAAGGTGCCCCTGCGGCCGGCGTTCCTGCGACACCTGCGCAAGGAGGGGCTCCTGCTCGCGACGGTCGAGCACCCCAACGTGGCCCGCTTCTACGAGGCCGACCTCGAGTGCGAGCCGCCGTGGTTGGCGACCGAGCTGGCCACGGGGCAGCCGCTGCGCGCGCTGTGCCGGGGGACGATCACCCCGGCCGCCGCGACCCTGATCTGCGACCAGATCCTCGCCGGGCTCCAGGCGATCCACGCCGCGGGGATCCTGCACCTCGACCTCAAGCCCGAGAACGTGATCGTCCCCGACGAGGAGGACGGGCAGGTCAAGATCGTGGACCTCGGCCTCGGGCGCGCGACCTCGCGCTTCATGGAGGAGGTCTACCTCTCGGTGTCGCTCGCGTCGCGGGTGCCTCAGGTCGCCGGGACCCTGGCCTACATGTCGCCCGAGCAGCGCAAGGGCAAGGAGGTCGACCCGCGGGCCGACCTGTTCGCGTTCGGGATCCTGCTCCACGAGCTGCTCGCCGGGGACCTCCCCGCGCCCGGCACGCCGCTCACCGACCTGCGCGCCGAGCTGACCCCGCGCTGGGACGTGGTCGTGAGCCGCCTGACCCACCCGCTCAAGGAGCGCCGTCCCAAGGACGCGCGCGAGGCCCGGCACCTGGTGTCCTACACCCTCACGGAGAAGAACGCCTACCACACCCCCGAGGGCGGCCACGAGCCGCGCGACCTGCTGAGCTTCGACGAGGAGGCCTTCGCCGCGGCCTCGCCCTACGCCCCGGGCATGGTGATCGGCGAGGGCTACGAGCTCGAGCTCTTGCTCGGCCGCGGCGGCTTCGGCGAGGTGTGGCGCGCGCGCCGCGGCGAGGAGCGCGTGGCGCTCAAGCTGATCCTCGGCGAGACCGCGCGGGAGGGCCTCGAGCGCGAGGTCGAGGTCGCGCAGCGGATCGCGCACCCGGGGGTGCCCCGGGTCCTCGCCGACCACAGCCGCGACCCGGTGGCCCACGTGGTGTTCGAGCTGGTGCAGGGGACCAGCCTGCGGCTCACGATCCACGAGGAAGAGCAGCTCCCCCTGGGCACCGCGCTCGCGGTGTTCGAAGGCATGCTCGAGGTGGTCAAGGGCTGCGCCGACGCCCAGGTCGTGCACATGGACCTCAAGCCCGAGCACTTCCTCGTCGACTGGGAGGCCTCCCCGCCCCGCGTGTCGCTGATCGACTTCGGCCTCGCGGCGCTCGTCCCCGGCGCCCAGCTCCACGGCAGCCTCGCCAGCCGCGACGCGGTGCGCGGGACCCTGGACTACATGGCCCCCGAGCAGCGCGCGGGGCAGCCCGGGCCGCAGACCGACGTCTACGCCCTCGGGCTGTGCCTGTTCGAGCTGCTCGTGTTCAGCCTGCCCAAGGGGCCCCAGAGCCTGGCGACCCTGCGCCGCGACGTCCCGCACGAGGTCAGCGTGCTCGCGGGGAGCATGCTCAACCCCGCCCCCTCCGCGCGCCCCTCGCTCGCGCGCGCCCTGACGGTGGTGCGCGAGGCGCGGCGCAGCGTGGGTCCCGCGCGCCGACGCTGGCCGCAGCGGGTCACGCTGTCCCTCGCCGACCAGCTCGTGCAAGCCTGGAGCGACCTCCCCCGGGTCGCGCAGCGGAGCCTCTCGGCCCTGCTCGTGGTCGCGCTCCTGGGCCTGGTCTTGGTCCCGGCGCTGAGGCTCGGCGGCGACCGCGACCCGCGCTTCAGCATGCCCGAGCTGGTCGCCTACGGGTCGGCCGACTTCCCTCCGGGGCCTGCCACCGTCACCACCCTCGGCGAGCTGCCGCACCGACGCGGGAAGGCCCTGATCGTGCGCGTGCCGCCCCGGCGCGGGCTCGACCCCGCGCTGCTCGACCCCACGGGGGCGGCCTTGCCCCTCCGCGTGCGCGCCGTCGACGCGAACGAGCTCCGGACCCTCGTGGCCTACTCGCGCGAGGGCGACGTGCACGTGCTCTCGGTCTACGACCTCGAGGCCAAGCTCCGCGTGGCGCGCTACGTGCTCGACGGGTGGCCGGACTTCAGCTTCGGCGAGCGCGGGCGGATCGACGCGGGGCAGCTGGTGAAGCTCATGCCCGAGGCGCGCTGAGCTACTCGGGGAGCAGGGTCTCGAGCAGTTCGGCGGCCTCGGCCGGGTCGTCGGTGGGGAAGTCGACCCCGGCGCTCTGCTCGTCGGTGAGCGCGCCGGTGTCGTTGGCGACCTTCGAGTCGGCGGGGTAGCGGTCGCGCTCGCCGCCCAGGTCGAGGAAGATCGAGACGCTCTGGCCGCCGTGGTAGTCGTTGGGGCCGACCCGCCCAGGGGTCACGCCGTAGCGGTCCTCGCCCCCGCCGTCGACGAACACCGAGACCCCGTTGTGGGCCGCGGCGCCGAGCGAGAACAGCGGGCCGACCTCGTAGCGGTCGTTGCCCCAGTCTTCCATGAACACGGTCACCGAGAGGTCCCAGGCCGCGCCCTGGCTGGCGCCGACGAAGGAGCGGTAAATGTCGTCGCCGCCGTCGTCCCAGAAGGACCCGAGCGCCGAGTGCGCGGCGAAGCCCTGGGCGTAGCGCGAGCCCTCGTAGAGGTCGCGGGTCTCGCCGAGGTCGACCAGCGAGCCCCAGCCGTAGTAGTAGCCGCCGCCCTGGGAGAAGTTGCCGGCCTCGTAGACGTCCCGCCCGTGGTGGTCGACGAGCAGCGCGATCCCGCCCGAGGCGTAGTTGCGGAAGCCGATCGCGGCCCCCTGGCTCATGGCGCGGTAGGTCCCCGGGTCGTCGTAGCCCGCGGCCTCGCTGCCGGTCGCCTCGTAGCGGTCGTCGCCCCCGCGGTTGAGCAGCAGGCCGAAGGCCCCGGGGCCCGCGAAGCCCTGCACGTAGAGCCCGCCGGTGTAGAGGTCGTGGCCGTCGTCGTCGATCAGGACCCCGGCGCCCTGGGTCAAGCACGCCCCCTGGGCGTAGGCCGCCGCGCGGTAGCGGTCGTCGCCCGCGAGGTCGACGAGCATGCCGGCCCCCGCCAGCCCCGCCCCCTGCGCGAAGGTGCGGTTCGAGGTGTAGACGTCGTCGCCGGCGGCGTCGACCAGCAGCCCGACCCCGAGGAAGCCCGCGCCCTGGGCGAAGGGCACGGTGGTCTGGTAGCGGTCGTGCCCGTCGAGGTCGACCCCCAGGGCCACCGGGCGGTCGGGGCGCGCGCCGCCCACGGGCTGGTGGTAGGTGTCGTCGCCGCCGAGGTCGATCACGATCGCGACGTCGTTGTTGTAGACGTTCTTGTCGGACGAGCCGATCAGCACGTAGCCCAGCTCGGGCGGGTTGGTGCAGGCCAGGAAGCGGCCCGTGGTCGCCGGGACGCTGAAGGTGTAGTAGGTGCCGGCCTCCTCCTGGGCGAGGAGGTCGAGCCGCATTTGCATGAGGAACTCGGTGTCGGTGAAGGGCGCGAGCGCCGCGAGCGCGTCGAGCATGGCCCCGCGGTCGACCTTGGCCAGCAGCTCGACGGCCTCGCCGTGGCGCGCGCGACGGCCGAGGTCGGCGTCTTCGTTGAGGTAAATGTGTTCGCTGAACGCGTCGGCCAGGTGCGGGAGGTGCTCGACGAGGAACGCGCGCTCCTCCGCCGAGAGCCCGCGCAGAGCGCGCTCGACCCGCTGCCGGGCGAGGAGCACGCAGGCGGTGGCGTAGTTGGCGTAGGCCAGGGCGTCCGAGCCCGCGCGCGGGCGCAGCGGGACCTCGCTGGTCACCGGCGCCACGTCGAGCTCGAGCTGGGCCTGGGCGATCACGGTGGCCCCGGGGTTGCGCTCGTCGAGGCTCAGCGCGAGGCCCTCGGCCAGGGCGCGGGTCGCGTCGCCGAGCTTGAGCGGGGCGCGGTGCAGGTAGCGCACGGTCTTCAGGCGGAAGGGGTCGTCGACCCCCTCGGTGGCCTCGAGCTTGTCGCGCACGTCGGCCATGGAGCGCCCGAGGCGGCGCGCGACCTGGCGCACGAGGGCCGTCCCCGGCGTGTCGCCGCGGACCTCGAGGTCCGGGCGCAGGTCGGCGTTGGGCGGGAGCTGCACCGCGAGGGACTCGGGGCGCTCGCCGAGGGTCACCTCGAACACGCGCTCGGGCATGCTGCGCTCGGCGCGCACGGTGAGCACGCCCTGGGGGTGCTCCTCGAGCAGCTGGGCGAGGTCGGGGAGGATCTTGGCCGCGCTGGGGCCGGTGGCGTCCTGGGGGGGGAGGACCTCGGCCTCGCCGCTGTGCGCCCGCACCGAGAGCGTCGGCCGGCGGATCAAGAGCTCCAGCGTCTCGCCGGCGCCCTTGGACTTGATGCGCTGGGCGAAACGCGCGATCACCTCCGACGGAGGCGCGGCGGTCGACTCGGTGCCCACCGCCGCGATCACGTCGCCGCTGAGGATCCCAGCCCGGGCCGCCCCCGAGTTGGGGACCACCCCGCTGACCTCGATCAGGGCCTGGGGCGGGTCGCTGCCCTCGATCGCCCAGGGCGCCATTTGCACGCCGAGGAAGCCCGGGCGCGGGGCTGGCGCGTCCTGAGCGCCTGCCCAGCCCAGGGCGAGGCCCAGCGCGAGCAGCGCGAACGAGCTACGCACCGCGCTCGAGGCTGCGGACGGTGAAGGTCGACTCGTCGAGGCCGGGGTTGATCTGGCGCTCGGTGGTGCGCCACACCGTCTTGCTCCCGCGGAGGTGGTCTTCCATGATCGAGCCGCGCGAGCGCCAGAGGCCCTCGACCTGGCTGAAGTCGAGCAGGCGCAGGGTCTTTTGCAACTCGCCGCGGGGGTTGTAGTACTCGGTGCGGGGGACGACGAGGCGCTCCTTGTCGATCCACATGACGCGCTTGGAGTAGCCCGACTCGACGTCGGGCTTGGCGGTGGCCTCGACCACCCAGCAGTCGCGGTCGCCCTCTTTGGCGTCTTCGAGGCGCTTGTAGGTGTACTCCTCGAAGTTCTCGCTGCGCATGTCCTCGAAGGTGAAGTCGGTGCCCGCGAAGCGGTTGGTGCGCTGGCCCGAGGCGATCCGCTTGGTCTTCTTGAGCGCAGGCAGGTAGACCCACTGGTCGTCGGCGCGGCCCGTCTTCTCCACGGTCAGCACCGCGGTGCCGCGCACCTTGGGCGGGCTCAAGAAGCGCATGAGCGCGCGGTCGTCGTCGCCCTCCTGGTCGGTGGCGCCGAGGACCTCGAGCGAGCGCTGCTGGCGCTGGCCGTTCTTGGCCTCGAGGATCATTTCGATCACCGAGCGCTCGTCCTTGGAGCGGTTGGCCTTGTCGGCCTTGCGCATGATCTCCTCGCCGGTCTGGGCGGCGGCGAAGCTGCAGCAGAGCGCCAGGGCGCAGGTCAGGGCACGGTGCATGGGTTCCTCCTGGGTGACTGGCGAGTATACGGGAGCGTCGTCTCGAGGGTGAGACGGGCTGGATTGCTCCCGGGATTCAGAGCCGTTATGATTCCTCCGCCCTAACCCTATGGGGGCTGGCGGATTGCATGGCTAAATTGCTGATCTTGAGTGGGAAGCGGAAGGGGGCCGAGATCGAGCTCCCCGGCGAGGGAGAGGTCGTCGACATTGGCAACCGCGACTCCGCCAAGCTCGCGATCCACGACCCCTGGATCTCCTTCAACCACGCCCAGATCAAGCGCGTCAACGGGCGCTACCTGATCGAAGACCAGGGCTCCTCCAACGGCACCTGGGTGCTCAAGGGCGCGAACGCCGAGCGCGTCGAGCGCCACGAGCTCGCGAGCGAGGACGTGTTCGCCCTGGGCAACACCCGGGTGCGCTTCCTCGGCAGCGCCGAGGCCCCGGCGCCGGCGCCCGCGGCCGACGACCCCGCTCCGCCGGCGGCCGAGAAGCCCTGGTGGGACAAGGTGATCGACGAGGGCGCGGGCCAGGAAGACGGCCAGCGAGTGCGCCTGCTCAAGCGCGAGCTCGCCGAAGAGAAGCGCATGCGCCAGGCCCTCGAGAAGTTCCTCGACCTGCCGGCCGGCGCCACCGTGGGCGACTCGGCCAAGGCCGGCGAGCTCGAGCAGCGCGTGCGCGAGCTCGAGACCCAGCTCGAGCAGGCCAAGGAGGGCGCCAAGAGCGGCGTCCTGCCCGCCGACGACATGCTCACCAAGCACACCCAGCGCCTGCGCCGCGGCCACATGTCCGAGGTCGTGAGCCTCGAAGGCCGCGCGACCACCGCCGAGGCCAAGGTCGCCGACCTCGAGAACCGCCTGCGCGAGCGCACCGAGAGCGCCAAGAAGGAGCGCGCCGAGCAGCGCACCGAGATCGAGCGCCTGCAGCACGAGCTCGACGAGCTCAAGGCCAGCGGCGGCGACCCGGGCGCGACCGTCGACGCCCGGCTGGGCGAGCTCACGGCGGAGCTGACCGAGGTCCGCAAGACCCTCGGCGAGAGCGAAGCCAAGCGCGCCGAGCTCGAGACCCAGCTGCGCGAGGCCCGCACCGAGACCGTCGACCGCAGCGACGTCGAGGGGATCAAGGCCGAGCTCAAGGCCGCCCTCGAGCAGGTCGCCCACTACAAGGGCGAACAGGCGCGCCTGATCCAGGAGCTCGACGACGTCTCCATGGAGCAGATCGAGATCGAGGAGACCCTTCAGGCGCGGATCCGCGCGCTCGAGGGTCAGCTCCGCGACGTGGGGATCGACCCCGTGGTCCCCGAGGACGACGCCCCGGTCGGGCGCGCGAAGCGCGCCTCCGAGCGCCGCCAGGCGCTCGAGGACGACGACGCGGACGACGCGAGCGACGAAGCCGACGCGGACGACGAGGGCGACGCCAGCGACGAGGGCGCCCAGCCCGACGCCAGCGACTCCGACGACGCGAGCGACGAGGGCGAGCTCTCCACCTCGAGCCGGGCCGACCTCCACGACGACGACGAGGACGAGGACGACGACTTGCTCCGCTCGACCGCCGACGAGGACGCCAGCGACGAGGGCGAGCTCGTGACCACGAGCCAGGTCGACCTCGACGACGACGACGACTTGCTCGGCTCGGGCTACTCCCCCACCGACGACGGGCCCCTGGCCTTCGCCGACGAGAGCTTCGCGCGCGACGCCTCGAGCGAGTCCTTCGAGCTGGCCGACGACGCGCCGTCCCTCGCCGACAGCGGCGAGCTCGAGTTCGACCCCATGGCGGACGACGACGACGAGCGGGGCGCCTAGGCGCCCCGACGAGGCCGCGCGAGGCCGACCCTACAGCCCGTCGCCCGCGCGGACCCCGGCCTCGAGGTCGAGGCGCAGCGCGTAGCCCGCGTGGCGCAGCTCGATCGCGCCCTCGCCGAGCCAGGGGGTCTGGGCGTAGCGCGTGTCGAAGCGCGGGTGCGCTGCGGGGGGCAGGGGGCGCCCGTCGAGCGACGGCCGGCCGCGCCAGGGCACGCGCAGCGTGCCCACGTCGGGCGCGGCGAAGCTCAGCTCGGGCGGCCCCAGGCTCAGGCGGCCGAGGTTCCGCCTGCGCGGCGGCGACGCGCGCAGCCGGCGCACGAACTCGGCAAAGGAGCCGTCTTCGGCGCGGGAGCCGACCTGGCACACCCAGGCGTTCTGCGCCCCGTCGGCGATCAGCTCGCGCCCGGCGAAGGGTCCGCGCTCTTGCCAGCGCGTGGGGCGCGCGGAGTAGAGCCCCACGTAGCCGGCGCCCTTGCGCGCGCAGGTCCAGCCGCCGCCCTCGAGCAGCTCGTCGAAGGCCGCGCGCGGGAAGTAGGCGTGGGTCAGGCGGGGAAAGACCGCGCGCTGCGCCGGCCCCGGGCGGTAGAGCGCGATCAACACGTCGCGAACCTGGATCACCCGCGGCAGGCTCGCGTTGCCGCCCCACGCGCCGGGGCCTGGGCGGCTCCAGCGCCCGGGGGCGGTGACGAACACCTGGGCGTCGAGGTCGAAGGTCGCCTGCCAGGCGTGACGCTGGAACCCGAGCGCGCCGGGGTGGTGGTCCTGGACCGAGCTCAAGAGCACCTCGGGGGCCTTGAAGACCGTGAGCTCGGCGCCCGCGAGCAGCGGCCCCCGGCCCACGGGGCCGAGCGCCCGGGCGAGCAGGCGCAGCGCCCGGGGCGCGGGCGGGCCGGCCAGGGCGGCGAACTCCGCCCGGTGCCCGAGGC
>JAGQRJ010000403.1 GCA_020425635.1 Planctomycetota bacterium
CCAGCGCGGCCTACGCGGGGCTGGTCCAGGCGTCGCCCGAGGACCCCGAGCTGCGAATCGCCCTGGCCAGCGCGCGCTATCGTGCAGGGGCGGTGGACGAGGCGCTGCCCGAGCTGAAGGCCGCGATCGACCTCCTCGAGGCCACGGGAGACGGCGCGAAGGCGCTCGGGGCGCGCCTCGAGGCCTGGGCGCAGCGGGGCTGGGTTCGCTACCGGTTGTGGGGCCCCTCCAGCGCGCCGCGGGTCTTCCTCCCCGCGCCCTTCGACTTCGCTCGCGCCAGCCCTGAGGAGAACGTCAACGCGCAGCTCGCGCGACACAGCGCGCTCCAGGGCGACCCCCTCGCTCAGATCAAGCTCGCGAGCTTCATGGGGGAGGGGCACTGGCTCGAGCAGGACCTCGAGGGCGGCGGGCAGATCCTGCAGCGCTGGAGCTTCGCTGGGCACTCCGAGGCGCAGTACCGCTTCTTCGAGCTGCTCCTGCGCGAGACCCCCGCCTGGTCGGGCGACGCGCCGGCCGCGGAGGCGTGGCTGCGCGCGGCGGTGGCGCAGGGGAACGAGAACGCGCGCGATCGGCAGCTTCGGCGGGCGGCCAAGCAGCGCTGACCCCGCGCGCCCCGCGAGCGATCCGGCGGACGGCCCGAGCGGATACCCTGGGCGGGTGAACGCGCCCAAACGCAAGCTGCGCCCGAGCCAAGACGTGTTCCACCGGATCCGCTGGGATCCGCAGCTGGAGCCAGGGGACTTCGTGGTCGAGTACCGCGACCGCTCGGGCGAGTTCGTGGGGGTTCCGCTCCCGGAGTTCGTGCCCGGGGGGCGGATCCCCTGGTCCCGCGTCTACCGCGTGCTCCGGCGCGACGGGGTCGTGGTGTGGGACCGCAGCGCGCGTCGGGATCTGCTCTTCGGCTCGGGCGACACCGCGCCCGACGAGCGCCTCGACGCGTCGCCGAGCCAGCTGCCCGACGACGGCTTCCTCGTCGAGGTGCCTGCCTGGCGGCACGCGCCCGGGGGCTGGCGCGAAGACCGGGGGCCGGCGCAGCCCTTGCCCCGCGCGCCGCTGCGCGTCGTGAGCTACAACGTGCTCTTCGACCGCTTCCGCGCCGACGGCCTGCGCACCGCCGAGCGGCGGCCGGCGCAGCTGGCGCTGCTCGCGGCGACCGGCGCCGACCTGATCGCGCTGCAGGAGGTGACCCCCGAGTTCCTCGAGGCCCTGCTGGCGACCGAGTGGGTGCGACGCGACTACTGGGTCAGCGCCGGACCCGGCAGCGGGGCGGTGGTGCCCAACGGGCAGCTCCTGCTCTCCCGCGTGGGGCCCCAGGCGCTGGGGCTGCACGCCTACAGCGCGCGCAAGCACGTGGTGGTCGCGCGCTTCGCCGACGGGGTCGGGGGGCTGTGGGTCGCCGTGGTGCACCTGACGAGCAACATGACCCCGCGCGCCCGCGAGGTCCGCACGGGCCAGCTCGCCGCGCTGCGTGGCTTCCTCGAGCGCAGCGCGCGGGAGGCGACCTGGCTGGTGCTCGGAGACTTCAACCAGGCCGAGGACGAGCCCGACGGAGGCTTCGCCGCGGCGCGCGCGGTCGACCTCTGGACCCACCTGCGGCCAGGCGAGCCCGGGGCGACCTTCGACCCCGAGACCAACCCCCTCGCGGCCGAGCTCAGCAGCAACCCCGCGCCCGTGCGCTACGACCGCGCGCTGCTCCACGCGCCGGGGGACCGCTGGCGCGGGGTGCGCATCGAGCGGATCGCCCGGCACCCCGTGCCCGGCGTCGAGCCCCCGCTCTACCTCTCCGACCACTACGGGCTCGAGCTCGAGCTGGCCCCGGGAGACGGCAGCCACGGCGACCCGGTCCACACCACCGCCCTGGCCGTGATCCCGCCCCTCGGCGTGTGGCCGCCGCTGCAGGCGCTGCGCCGGGCCCACGATCCGCGCTACGCGCGCTGGCCCCCGCACGTGAGCGTGCTCTATGGGTTCGTCTCCGCCGAGCACGCGCCCGCCGCGATCCCACGGGTGCAGCGGGTGCTCGCCGAGCACGCGCCCTGCGAGCTCACCCTCGGCGAGTTCGGTCGCTTCCCGCACCGCCGGCGCGACAGCGTGTGGCTGCGGCCCGAGACCGGGGGCGCGCTGCGTCGGCTCCAGGCCGCGCTCGAGCGCGAGTTCCCCGCCTGCACCGAGCAGAGCACCAAGGGCGAGGCGGGCTACACCCCGCACCTGACGATCGGCATGCTCGCTCACGGCCTGTCGACGGAGTGGATGGCGCGCCTCGCGCGCGAGTGGACCCCGCTGCGCTTCCAGCTCGAGTCGCTGAGTGTGATCGCCCGCGCGCCCGGGTGCGGCTTCGACCTGCTCGCGGCGATCCCGATCGGCGCGCCGCAGGCGCTCTCCGACGCGCTCGCCGCGAGCGGGCAGCTCGCCCACGGTGAGCCTCCGGGCCTCGAGCAGCTGCGCGCCGCGAGCCCGCTCCCGCTGGAGCCCTTCGGCTCGTGGCGTCTCGGCTGCGCGTTGATCGGGAGCGACCTCGACGTGTGGGCGCCGCTGACCGACGGGCAGGACGCGCTCGGCTACTACGGTGTGCTCTGCGCGGAGCTCGAGCGGGCCGGGGTGCTGCGCGAGCAGCGCGTGGCCCCAGGAGACGCGCCCCTGCTGCGGCTCGACCTGGCGCTGCCGGGGGGGCCGCTGCGGGTCGACGTGCTGGCCTGGGCGGAGGCGGCGCCGCCCGCGCAGGTCGTCGCCGCCGAGCGCCTGCCCGCCGCCGCCGGCGGGCGTTGGCCCGCGGCGCGGCTCGCGCTGC
>JAGQRJ010000404.1 GCA_020425635.1 Planctomycetota bacterium
TCGCCGCGGTGTGGCTCGCCCTGCCCCTGACCTGCGCGCGCGCGCCGGACGCCCCCCAAGACCCCCCGCCCACCGAGGAGGCGCTGCGAGAGCTGCGCGACGCAGCCGCGGCCGCCCTCGACGACTCCGAGGACGCTGGCGCCGCCGGCGCCAGCGACGAGGAGCGCCTGCGCCGCGCGGCCCAGGCCGCGGTCGAGGACGAGTCGCCGCTCTACCAGAGCCTGCTCGACGCCTACAGCTCCTTCGCCAACCGGCTCAACGCCTTCAACCCACGGATCACCGTGATCGGCGACGCCCTCGGGCGGCTCTCGGCCTCGTCGGCCGAGCTCGTCGAAGACGGGATCAACCGCGACGATCGCTTCTCGCTGCGCGAGGTCGAGCTCGACATGCGCGCGGACATAGACCCCTACTCCAAGGGCGTGCTGATCCTCGCCTGGGAAGAGGAGGAGCCCGGGGAATACACGGCCACGGTCGAGGAGGGTTACCTGACCCTCGAGACCCTGCCCCTCGGGTTCCGCGCGCAGCTCGGGCGCTTCCGCGTGCCCTTCGGGCGGATCAACCTGCTGCACACCCACGACCTGCCCCAGCCCGTTCGGCCCTACGCGCTGACCGACATGTTCGGCGAGGAGGGCTTCGCCGAGAACGGGGTGATCCTCACCTGGCTCGCCCCCAAGATCCCGCTCGAGCTCAGCGCCGCGCTGCTCAACGGCGAGAACGGGACCCTCTTCGCCGGGGCCAACTCCGACGACCCCGCCTGGCTCGGCCGCGCCGAGTTCTTTCAGCAGCTCGGCCCGAGCGCGTTCTTCGCCCTCGGGGCGAGCTTCGCCTTCGGCTACAACGACGCGCCGAACCCGGTGAACGCCGGCGGCGCGCCCGATCAGGAGAGCCAGCTCTGGGGCGCCGACGTGCTGCTCAAGTGGCAGTCGAACCAGTTCCAGTCGCTGGTCGTCCAGGGCGAGGTCTTCGGGCTGAAGAAGGAGGTCGCGGGAGGCCGGGAGCACGCCTTCGGCGGCTACGGGCTGGTGCAGGTCCAGCCCTCCCAGCGCTGGTACTTCGGCGCGCGCTACGACTGGAGCAACTACGACGAGGCGACCGAAGACCGCAAGCAGTGGGCGGCCAGCGGCTACGTCAGCTACTACACCACCGAGTTCCTCCGCTTCCGCTTGGGCTTCGAGCACCGCGAGCGGCAGACCACCGGCGGCGGCGAGCCCGACCTCGACACCGTCTTCTTTCAAGTCACGTTCGTGTTTGGCTCGCACCCCGTCGAGCCGTTCTGGTTCAACAAGTGAGGTGCAGCGTGCAGATCCCGAAACTCCTCAGCCTGGCGCTGCTCGGCGCCGCGACCGGGCTGGCCCAGCAAGCGCCGACCAAGGTCGTCACCACCCTGCCCTACCTCGCGAGCCTCGCGCGCGAGATCGGCGGGGACGAGGTCGTGGTCGAGTCGCTGGGCGCGCCCGGCCTCGACCCGCACTTCATTCAGCCCACCCCCGGGCTCTCGGTGCGCCTCGCCGAGGCCGAGGCGTTCATTGAGAACGGCATGAGCCTCGAGCTCTGGAGCGAGCGTGTGATCGACGGCGCGCGCAACCAGGCGATCCGCCCCGGCTTCCCAGGTCACGTCTTCGCGGCCATGGGGATCCAGGCGCTGCAGGTCCCGCGCCAGGCGACGCGCGCCTCGGGCGACGTGCACCTCGCCGGCAACCCGCACGTGTGGCTCGACCCGCTGAACCTCAAGCGCCTCGCGGTGAACGTCGAGCAGTGTCTGGCGCGGGTGCGACCCCAGGCGGCCGAGGCCTTCGCCAAGAACCGCGCTGCCTTCGAGGCGCGGCTCGACGAGGCGCTGTATGGCGCCGAGCTGGTCAAGCTCCTCGGCGCGCCGACCCTCAACAAGCTCCAGCGCCGGGGCGCGCTCTACGACTTCCTGCGCGGCAAGCAGTTCCGCGGCAAGCCGCTGCTCGAGCGGATCGGGGGCTGGCACGCGCGCGCCCTCGCGCTGCAGGGGGCTCCGATCTTCAGCTACCACCAGGTGTGGACCTACTTCTCGGCCGCGTTCGGGATCGAGGTCGCGGGGACGATCGAAGAGAAGCCCGGGATCCCGCCCTCGCCGGGGCACCTCCAGCAGCTGCAGGAGATCGCCAAGGCGCGCGGGGTGAAGGTCGTGGTGTGCGCGCCCTTCTATCCCTTCAGCCGCGCCGAGGGGGTCGCCGAGCAGATCGGGGGCGCCGCGATCCTGCTGCCCACCCAGCCCGGCGAGGTCGACGAGGCGACGGATCTGTTCTCGCTCTACGACGCGATCTTCAGCCGCCTCGAGGGCGCCAGCGGGAAGGGCGCAGGGAGGTAGCCGTGTCCGCGGCGGTGATCGAGTTCCGCGCGGCTCGCCTGGGCTACGGCTCGGCGGTGGTCTTGCCCGCGGTCGACCTCACGGTCGGCGCCGGCGAGTGCCTGGGGATCGTGGGCCCCAACGGCTGCGGCAAGACGACGCTGCTGCGCGCAATCCTGGGGGCGATCGCGCCCCAGGCCGGGACGGTGGAGGTGCGCGCGCGGGTGGGCTACTGCCCGCAGCGCACCCAGGTCAACACCGTGCTCCCGTTCACCGCCGGCGACGTGGTCGGGCTGGGGTCCCTGAAGCGGACCCCCGACCTCCCCGCGCGGGTGGCGGCCGCCCTGGAGGCCTGCGGGCTGCCGGGTTCGAGCGAGCGCGTGTTCGCCGACCTGAGCGGGGGCCAACAGCAGCGCGCGCTGCTCGCGCGGGCCCTGATCGGCGACCCCGACCTGATCCTGTTCGACGAGCCGACCCGGGGGCTCGACCTCGCGGGCGAGCACGAGGTCATGCAGCTCGTGAGCCAGCTCAACCGCGCGGGGAAGACCCTGGTCCTGGTCTCGCACCAGCTGCACGTCGTCGCGCGCTACGCGACCCGGCTGGTGCTGATCCACGGCGGCGAGCTGACGGTGGGCCCCACGGAGGAGGTCCTGAGCTCGGCGCGACTGCAGGCGATCTACGGGTTCGAGGTGTGCGTCGCGCAGGTCTCCGGCTTGCCCGTGATCCTGCCCGCGCCGGGAGCCAGCGCGTGATCGCCGACGCCTGGAGCGTGTTCCTCAACTCGGGCGAGCACTACGCGACCGTCCTGTTCATTGGGGTCGTGTGCGCCTACCTCGGCCTGTTCTGCGTGCTGCGCGGGATCGTGTTCCTCGGCGTGGCCCTCGCCCAGCTCGCGGCCGCGGGGGTCGCCGGCGCCTTCGTCGTCGCCGACGCGCTGCCCCCGGCGCTGGGGGAGTCGGTGCGCAGCACCGGCGCGAGCCTCAGCGGCGTGGGCCTGGCGGCCCTCGGCTCCTTCGGCCTGGCCGCCAAACCCCACGGCTCGCGGATCCCGGCCGACGCCCGGGTCGGCCTCGTCTACGCCGGCTCGGCGGCGCTGGCGGTGCTGCTCGTGTGGCGCAGCTCGCGCGGCCTGGCCGAGCTGCGCAACCTGCTCGCGGGCGACGTGGTCGTGGCCCGCCACGAAGACCTGATCCCGCTGTGGATCGGGCTCAGCGCGGTCGTCGTGGTGCACGCGCTGTTTTGGCGGCCCTTCCTCCAGGTGTCCCAGGACCCGGAGTTCGCCCAGGCCCTCGGGCTCCCGGTCCGGCGCCTGCAGTGGCTCCTGCTCGGCTCGCTGGCGGTGGCGATCGCGCTCTCGCTGCGCGCGGGCGGGCTGCTCCTGGTGTTTGGCTTCCTCGTGCTCCCGCCGGTGTGCGGGCTCTGCCTGGGCCAGCGGGTGCGCGGCGTCCTGGGCTACACCCTCGCCGCCGCGTGCAGCGGAGGGCTCCTGGGCTACCTCGCCGCGAGCGCCGCCGACCTCCCGGTGGCCGCCAGCGTGGGCACGGCCCTGCTCGTGCTCGCGGGCGCGGCCCAGCTGGGCAAGGCGCACCCCCTGGCCCTCGGCGCCCTGCGCGCCGGCTTCGCCCTCGGCGCGGTGTGCGCGCTGTTCGCCATGCCCCTCGTCCTCTGCTGGGACCACGAGCCCCACCCGCCGCACCTGCGCGGCGACCACCCGACCCCCGAGGAGGAGGCGACCCACGACCACGCCCCGCGCGACCTGGGGCACGCGGACCCCGCGGGGCCGGAGGGCGAGGCCAGGCCCTCCCTCGAGGTCCTGCTGCGGGCGCTGAGCGAAGCGCCCGACCCCGCCCGGCGGGTGGCGGCGGTGGAGGCCCTCGCCGCGCACGCCGCGCCTCTGGAGGCGCGCCTGCCGGGCTTGCTCGGCGCCTCCCTCGACGACGACCCCGCGGTCGCCTCGTCGGCCACCGCCGCGCTGCTCCGCGTCGGCGCCTCGCCGGAGGGGGCCGCGCAGCTCCGCCGGGCGACCGTGGCCGACGAAGCGCTGACCCGGCTGGCCGCGAGCCGGGCGCTGGTGCGCGGGGGTCACGCCGAGGCGGTCGACGGGCTGCTCGCGCTCCTCGACAGCGAAGACCTGCCCTTGCTCTACGGCGACGCGGTCGGCGCCGAGCTGCGCCGCCTGCCGCGGGCTCCGGCGGAGGCCGCCAGCCCACGCGACTGGCGGGTGTGGTGGGCCGAGGCGCGGGGCGCGATCCGCTGGGACGCAGCGTCGGGGAGCTTCGTCTACTCCTCGGAGTAGCCGAGCACCTTGCGCGCGTAGGCCTCGAGCAAGGACGTGGCCTCGAGGGTCGGCACGTAGCGCGCCAGGACCTGCTCGGGGGTGTCGACCATGTCGGGCTGCGAGTAGCCCTCGAGGTAGTTCAGGAAGCGCTCGCGGTTCTGCTCCATGCTCAGCTCGGGGTGGAACTGGGTGGCGTAGATCGGCTTGCCCTCCACGCGCAGGGCCTGGTGCGGGCAGCGCTCCGAGCGCGCCAGGTTCGTCATGCCCGCGGGCACGTCGAGGGCGTGGTCCTTGTGGCCGAACTGCGCGGGGAAGCCTGGCGCCAGCGGTCCGAACAGCGGGTCCTCGTGGCCCGCCTCCGTGAGCTCGATCGAGAACGTGCCGACCTCGGCCCGCGACTTGTCGGTCTCGACCCGTCCGCCTCCGGCCACGACCAGCGCCTGGTAGCCGAAGCAGCTCGCGAACATGGGCGAGCCGTCGCTCGCCAGGTCGCCGCAGAGGTCAATGAACTCGCGCAGCCAGGCGTGGTCCTTCGCGTCGCCCATGCCGAAGTCGCCGGAGCCGCCGACGAGCACGCAGTCGTGGGCCTCGATCAGGCTGCGCGGGGGGCGCCCTTGGAGCAGGTCGTAGGGCGCGATCGTGATCCCGGGCAGGTTCAGCGCGTCGCGGAACGCAGCCAGCTCGTGGGGCTGGGCCGCGTCGCCGGGGTTGCGTGCCTGGAGGAGGAGGAACTTGAGCTTCACGGGCCCAAGCCTAGAACCTGCCTCGGGGGAAGGAAAGAGGGGAGGTGTGATTTCGGGTCGCGCGGCGGCCCTTCGTCAACGCGCGTCTTCGTCCCAGGGTTGGCGGTGGGTCGCGCGCCAGGCGGCGGGGTGCTCGAACTCGGGGGGCTGGGCGAGCTTGAGGATCGTCTCGGCGATCTCGGGGAAGCCGCCGTCGCCGTAGTGCTGGACCGTGGGGTAGGCCAGGCCTTCCTGGGCGAGGAGCGCCGCCAGGGGGCGGCCGTCGACGATCACGTGGACCAGCTCGCGGCCGTAGCGGTCGGTGCGGCCGCGGGAGCGGACCTCGACCTCGCGCGCGCGCTCGAGGGCGCGTCGGCTGAAGCGGGTGGCGCGCGTGGCCCAGGGCTCCTGGTTGCCGTCGAACCAGGGCGCGGACTTCTCGGGGGTGTCGACGCCCATGAGCCGCAGCTCGCGGGGGCCGAAGTGGAAGGTGTCGCCGTCGACCACCCGCAGCTCGCTGGGGTCGACGTAGAGCGGGCCGGGCGGGGCGACGAAGAACCCTCCGCGCTCCGCGGCGAGAAAGGTCAGCAGGAGCGCGCACGCGGCGCACGACGAACAGGAGAGGGCGGAGCGCGGAGAGGACTTCATGCCCCAGGCCATGCAGACGCCGGGCCAGGCGCTAACCCACGCGAGGCCGACGGGTCGGGCTCACCCCGGGTGGGTCGATCGGGCAA
>JAGQRJ010000405.1 GCA_020425635.1 Planctomycetota bacterium
CGAAGGCTCACCCCCAAGGGGCCGCAGGCGCTCCGCAGGTGAACTGCGAAGGCTCACCCCCAAGGGGCCGCAGGCGCTCCGCAGGTGAACTGCGAAGGCTCACCCCCAAGGGGCCGCAGGCGCGGGCCCCGCTGAGGCTGAACCCCAGAGCTCTTCCGACAGTGAAGCACGCGGGTGCCCTTGGGCGCCCGCGTGTTCGTGTACAACGGATCGTCAGGAGGCACCCATGACGTCGTCGTCGCCCTCGTTGGCCGGGGCGCTGGTCTTGGGGACCGCGATCAGCGGGGTCCTGGGCGGCGTCGTGGGTGGGCTCGTGGTGCTCGCGGGGGCGTCGCTCTCCAGCCCCGCGGAGTCGACGGGCGCGAGCGAGGCGCCCGCGGAGGTCGAGGCTCCTGCCGAGGTCCAGGCGCCGGCGGAGGTCGAGGCGCTCGTCGACGTCGAGGCGCCCGAGGAGGTCGAGGCGCCCGAGCGCGAGGGGATCCCCGTCTCCCTCGCCGCGGCGCCTGCTCCTGCGCCCCTCGACCCAACGCCCAGCGACGCGCAGCCGCCCTACGCCCTGAGCTTCGCCCTCCCCGCGAAGGCCTCCGCGTTCGTGCTCGAGCAGTTCGCCGCGGCGTGCGCGGGCGAGGTCGACGCCATGCTGACCGTCGCCGACTGGATCGCCAAGGGCACCGGCGTCCCGCGCTCGCCCTGGGCCGCCAACGCCTGGCTGCGCCGGGCGCGGGCGCGGGTGTCCGCCGTGCCAGGAGACTTTCAGGCGCTGCGGGTGATCCGCGCGCACGCGCAGCTGCTCGCCTATCCCCCCAGCCCCGCGTGGGCCAACCCCGAGGCCGCGGTGGCGCTCCTCGAGCAGGCCGTCGCCAGGTCTCCCGAGGCCGACGACCTCGCGCTCGATCTGGCGGAGCTGCTCGAGCAAGGCCACGGCGCCGAGGCCGACCCGGAGCGCGCGCGCGCGATCACGCGCCGGATCGCCGAGCGCTTGCTCGCCCGCGGCAAGCAGGGCCTGGGCGAGGGACGGGCCTACGCGGCGCTCGCGCGCCTGCTGGCCCGCGGCGCGGGCGGCCCGGTCGAGCTGGAGGAGGCCACGCTGTGGGCTCGGCGCGCGGTGGAGAGCCGCCCGCCTTACATGGTCAACGACGAGCACTTCCTCCCCGCGCTCGAGCTCTACGGCCAGCTGACGGAGGTTCCCGGCGGGGTGCTCTGGCTGCGGCACTTCGTGGAGAAGCACGCGGCGCCCGCCTACTTCCTCGGGCGCTGCTACGAGCAGGGGCTGCATGGCCTGCAGCGCGACCCGACCCAGGCGCTCGAGCTCTACCGCCAGGCCGTCAGCCTGGGGCACGCGAGCGCTGGCCAGGACGTCGAGCGCCTCGAGACCCTCGAGGTCGAGGCCGGGGGGAAGTAGGTACCGCCCGGCTTCGCTCCGACGTGGTGAGTTTGCGGGGTAGCCGCCTGCGAAGCAGGCGGGCTGCGCCGGAGCGAGTCGGCGGCTCTGCCGCCGCGAGCGAGGCGCAAGCGACAGTGTGTACCCCGCCACGGGCCGGGTCTCACTGTCTTGAACAACACTGCTGGCCGCACTTCGAGTCCACGAGCGGAGCGAGTGGTGAGACGTGCGGGCTAGCGGCGCGCGAGGAGCGTGACGGTGCTCGTGGCCTCGTCGAATCCCAAGAGCCCGCCGCCGTTATGCACGAGGCCCACCCGGGCGCCTGCGGCCTGACGCGGGCCGGCCTCGCCGCGGAGCTGGGCGGTGACCTCGCCGAGCATGGCCAGGCCGCTGGCGGCGAGGGGGTGGCCCTTGGCCAGCAGGCCGCCCGAGAGGTTCACCGGCCGCGCGCCGCCGCGCTGGGTCGCGCCCGAGGCCGAGTAGGCTCCGCCCTCCCCCGGCGGGCAGAACCCCAGGGCCTCGACCAGGGCGACCTCGGCGAAGGCCGTGGCGTCGTGGACCTCGGCCAGGTCGACCGCGTCGGGCTCGAGCCCGGCCTGGGCGTAGGCGCGCCGAGCCAGAGCCGCCACCGCGTGGGGCGCGTCGAGGGGGCGGTAGGCGCCGCCGCCCCGGGCGCTGGCGAGGACCTCCACCGCCCGGCGCTGGGTGGCCTCGGGGAGCGTCTGCAGCCCCGCCTCCGAGACCACGAGCACCGCGGCCGCGCCGTCGCTGATCGGGGCGCACATGCTGCGCGTGAAGGGCGCGATCACGGGGCGGTCGCCGAGCACGTCGGCGGCGCTGCGCGCCTTGCGATACTGCGCCTTGGGGTTGTCGACCCCGTGGGTGTGGTTCTTGGCGGCCACCGCCGCGAGCTGCTCGACGGTCGTCCCGTGGCGCTGCATGTGGCGCTGGGCGATCAGCGCGCACACGTCGAGCAGCACCAGGCGGTCGGGGCGCGGGGCGAACTCGAGCCCGTGGGCCTCGGCCTCGCGGCGGTAGTGTGCCTGCCACAGCTCGGGGTCGAGCTGGTCGAGGGCCGGGTTGAAGATCCCGAAGGTCTTCACCGGGTCCTCGGGGAAGAACGTCTTGTCGACCCCGAGGGCCAGGCTGAGCTGCACCTGCCCGCTGAGCACGTCGGCCAGCGCGGTCTGGAACGCGACCGTCCCCGTGGCGCAGCCGGCCTCCACGTTGACCACGGGCGTGCCCGCGCCGAGCGCGCCGGCCTCGACGAGGTCTGCGCCGCACACCTGGCCGCCGAGGTTCGCCTGACCCCAGGCGTGCAGCGCGCAGCTGCCGAAGGCGAGGCGTCCGACCGCCGCGGCGTCGACCCCCGCGTCGGTCAGGGCGCCCAGCGCCGCCTCTCGCGCCAGATCCTTGTGGGTCCGCCCGGGCAGGCGCCCGAACTCGGTGGTGAACGCTCCGACGACGAAGGCGCGCATCGGCGATCCTGCTTTCTCGTGTCCAAAGGCCCGGGGGTTGGGCGCTCGCGGCACGCGGAGAGTGTAGCCGGCCTCGCGGCGAGGAGCGCGAACCGCGCCCGAGCCTGGGCGGTTAGAGTGGTTCGCAGCACCCAGGAGGACGCATGACCCAAGCCGCGAGCTCCCCCTACCTCGGGCCCCTGCACCACCCGGTGAGCGAGGAGCTGACCGCGAAGCTGAGCGTGCGCGGCGAGCTCCCCCGGGAGCTGGCCGGGAGCTTCGCGCGCAACTCGGGCAACCCCCAGTTCGAGCCCCAGGGGCGCTACCACTGGTTCGACGGCGACGGCATGGTGCACGCGCTGGAGCTCGGCGACGGGCAGGCGACCTACCGCAACCGCTGGATCCGCACCGCGGCCTTCGAGCGCGAGCGCGAGGCCGGGCGCGCGCTGTGGCCGGGGCTGCTCGAGCCGCTGCAACCCGGGCTCGACCCGCCGATCAAGGACACCGCCAACACCGACCTGATCTGGCACAACGGCCAGCTGCTCGCGACCTGGTGGCTTTCGGGGACGCCCATGGCCCTCGGTCTTCCGGAACTCGAGACCCGCGGCCCCTGCACCTTCGGCGGCAAGCTGCCCTGGCAGGGCTGCGCGGCGCACCCCAAGGTCTGCCCGCGCACGGGCGAGCTCATGTTCTTTGGCTACTCGCTCTTCCGTCGGCCCTACTACGTCTACGGCGTGGTCGCCCCCGACGGCACCCTGAGCCACGCCGTCGAGCTCGACCTGCCGCGGGCCCACGTGCCCCACGACATCGCGATCACCGAGCGCTACACGATCTTGCTCGACCTGCCCCTGGGCTACGACCGCGCCGCGCTCCAGCAAGGCAAGAAGAAGATCGGCTTCGACCGCTCGGTCCCCGCGCGCTTCGGGATCGTGCCGCGGCACGGCGGCGCCGAGCAGGTGCGCTGGTTCGAGCTCCCGACCTGCTACGTCTATCACACGATCAACGCCTACGAGCGCGGGGACGAGGTCGTGCTCACCGCGTGCAGGATCGAGGACCCCGTCCCCGCCGGCGGGCTGGGCGAGGGCGGCGCGCGCCTGGACTCGATCTCCCTCGAGCCCTACCTCTACCGCTGGACCTTCAACCTCGCGACCGGCGAGGCCAAGGGCGAGCAGCTCGACGATCGGGTGACCGAGTTCCCGCGCGCCAACGACCTGCGCCTGACCTACCCGCTGCGCTACAGCTACAACCCCCGAGTCAGCGCGTTCAACGACCTCAGCTTCGACGGCCTGATCAAGTACGACCTCGAGTCAGGCGCGTCGACCGTCCACGACTACGCCCCCGGGTGGTTCGGCGGTGAGGCCGTGTTCGCCCCGCGCCCCGGCGCGAGCGGCGAAGACGACGGCTGGGTGCTCTCCGTCCTGTCCCACGTCGACCACCCGAGCTCCAAGCTCGTGGTCCTCGACGCCCAGGTCCTCGCCGCTGCTCCCCTCGCCGAGGTCGCCCTGCCCCAGCGGATTCCCCTCGGCTTCCACGCCGCCTGGGTTGCCGC
>JAGQRJ010000406.1 GCA_020425635.1 Planctomycetota bacterium
CGAGAGCGCCCGCGCGACGACCGGCTCGAGCAGCGCGATCGCGCCGAGGGCGTCGTCGGCGGCGAGCGCGGCGCGGGCCCGCTCGAGCACGTCTGCCCCCTCGTCGATCCTCGGTGAGGGTTTGTCGGAGTCGGCCGCGGGTGGCCCCCCGGTGCCGGCGCCCCACAGCACGCCGCCGAGCGCGAGGGTGAGCGCGAGCGCGACGGCGCCCCTGCGCACCCAGCGCGCGCCTGTTGAGGCGCCTGGCTGCTGTATCGCCTGCTCGAGTGCGGCGGCGAAGGCGGCGCCGTCGGCGTAGCGCTGGGCCGGCGCCTTGGCCAGCGCGCGCAGACACACGGCCTCGAGCTCGGGAGAGCAGTCGGGGTCGAACTCCCTCAGGGGGGGAGGAGTCGCCCCCGCGATCTGCGCCATGAGCTCGACCACGGATTGGCCGTCAAAGGGGACGCGCCCGGCGAGCACGGTGTAGAGCAGCACGCCCAGCCCCCACACGTCGGTGGGCGGTCCGAAGCGGTCGCGATGACCCGCGATCTGCTCCGGGCTCATGTACGAGGGCGACCCCACCCAGGCGCCGGTGCGGGTCATGCGCTCGGTGCCGACCACGAGGGCCAGGCCGAAGTCGACGACGCGAGCCTGACCGTTGCCGTCCACGATCACGTTCTCGGCCTTGACGTCCCTGTGCAGCACGCCTTGGGCGTGGGCGTAGCCCAGGGCCTGGGCGACCTGCAGCACGACGTTCAGCCGCGCCGCCCGACCGAGGTCCGGGAGGCGCTCCGCGAGGGTCGCCCCGGAGACGAGCTCGTAGACGAGGTAGGGGTGGCCGCCGACCTCCCCCGCCGCGTAGACCGCCACGATCCCCGGGTGGCGGAGGCTCGCGGTGACCTTCCCCTCGAGCTCGAAGCGCTTGACGCTCGACGGGGTCGCGCTCCCGAGCACCTTGAGCGCGAGCTCCCGTCCCGCCGGGTCGCGCACCCGGAACACGCGGCTCGTGGTCCCGCGCCCGAGGGTCCCGAGGACCTCGTAGGAACCGACGCGCCCGCCGACCCGCAGCGCGTCCACCTCCGCGCCGCGGTCCCAGCTCCAGTCCGAGGAGGTGCTCACCGGTCCAGGGTAGCCTGCGCGGGCTTCCCGGACAGCAACTCAGTCGCCCTCCTTCGCGGTTGCTGCGAGCCTCGTGCTGACCGTTCGACGCAGCTCGAGGGCGCGCGGGTCCTGCGGCACGAGGACCAGCGCGGCGTCGCAGTCAGCCAGCGCCTCGCTGAAGGCGCCGAGCGCGAGGCGCAGGCGCCCCCGCTCCAGCAACAGCTCGGCGCGCCCTGCGCCCTCGGCCCCGCGCGCGAGCGCCTGGGCGATCCCCTCGACCGCCTCCACGAGGTCTCCGAGCGACTCGCGCGTACGCGCGAGCCTCACCGCGTAGCGAGGCTTCTCGGAGAGCGCAACAGCCTGCTCGAAGGCCTCGAGCGCCTCGCGCGGGCTGCCGAGGCGTTCCAGGCACAATCCACGCCCGAAGTGCGCGCTGGCTTGGGTCGGGTTGGCCTGCAGCGCGCGCGCGAAGAAGCGCAGCGCCTCCGCTGGTTGGCCCTGGTCGCTCAGCAGCCATGCGCGCTCGAGGTGCACGAGGGTGAGGCTCGGCGCGAGGGCGCACGCGGCGTCGAGGGCCGCGCCGGCCCCGGCCAGGTCGCCTGCACGGCGGAGGCCTTCAGCACGGAACGCGTAGGCGCCCGCTAAGAGCTCTTCGGCCTCGGCCCGCGCAGCCACAGGGAGCTCGGGGCGCTCCAGGAGGGGCTCGAGGAGCTCGACGATCCGCGCGGCGTCGGCGACCTGGGCGGCTTCACGGGCCTGCGAGACGAGCTCCTCGGGGGAAGGCGTCGGGGCTCGGACCAAGGACTGCGTGGCGGGCGCGGGGCCGCTTGTTGGGCGATCCTTACGGCCCGCCTGCAGCGCCACGGCAATGGCCACCGTGGCGGCGACCGCGACGACGGCGAGCCCTGCCTCCAGCCGCCGTCCCCGCGGCGCAGGTTCCCCCGGCAGGTCCGGGCTGCACGCCGCCCCGAGCGCGGCGGCGAAGGCGGTGCCGTCGGGGTAGCGGTCCTGGGGCTCTCGGGTCAGCGCGGTCAGACACACCCGCTCGAGCGCGGCGTCGATCGTCGGATCGAGCGCGCGGGGGGCCTCGGGCGCGGCGGCGCTGACCTGGGCCATGAACTCGACCACAGTCGAGCCCTCGAACGGCAGGCGATCGACGAGGGCGAGGTAGAGCAGCACCCCCAGCCCCCAGACGTCCGTCGGGGGCCCAAAGCGCTCCCGCGCCCCCGCGATTTGCTCGGGGCTCATGGAGGCAGGAGACCCGACCCATGCGCCCGTGCGGGTGAGGCGCTCAGCGTCTGCCACCTGCGCGAGCCCAAAGTCGACGACGCGGGCGTGCCCGGCGGCGTCGACCACGACGTTCTCGGCCTTCAGGTCGCGGTGCAGGACGCCTTGGCTGTGTGCGTAGCCCACCGCCTCCGCGACCTCGCGCACCAACCGCAGCCGAGCCGGGCGGTCGAGGCCAGGCAAACGCTCCGCGAGGCTCGCGCCAGACACCAGCTCGTAGACCAGATACGGGCGCCCCTGGTCTTCGCCTGCGGCGTGTACGGAGACGATCCCTGGGTGCCGCAGCCGAGCGGTCACCTCGCCCTCCCGCTGAAAGCGCCGCAGAATCCCAGGGGTCTGGGCGGTGAGCAGCTTGAGCGCGAGCTCGCGCGCGGCGCCGTCGCGGACGTGGAACACCTGACCGTTCGCCCCCTGGCCGAGGACCCCGAGGACTTCGTAAGGACCGATCCGTTGGCCCGCCCCAGGTGCGTAGGCAGGTCGCAGACCTCCGCCCCCGGGCGAGTGACTCACCGCGCCTGGGGCGACTCGCCGTCCGCGGCCGCCTGAGCGCGAGCGCGCAGCGCGGCGAGCTTGGCACGGTGCTCGGCGAGGCGCAGCTGGGGTTCGAGGGCCGCGCACAGCCGCTCCGCGTCGGCCTTGCGGCCGAGCATGAGCAGCGCCTCCGCCTCGAGCAGGCTCAGGGTGAGCGGCTGCTCGGCCTTCTGCCCCCACACCGTGCGGTGGCTCTCGCACCAGTCCACGACCAGCTCGGGGCGCTTGCGCCGCAGGAGCTCGCCCAGCCCGATCCGCATGCTCTCGTCGTCGAGGTTGTTGTCCTGGAGGAACTTGGTGGAGAACAGCTCCCAGCCGTCCTTGCGCCCGTCGTCGTGCATGGCGAGCAAGGCCAGGCCCTGCAACCCAAGGCGCGACGGGTCGCGCTTCGCGACGACCATGCCCAGGTTCGCCGCCTGCTTGGCGTCTCCGCTCTCGAGCAGGCAGCGGGTGAGCAAGAGCACCGGCTGGTAGAGGTTCGGGTTCTCGCGCACGAGGGCGTTGAGTCGCTCGATCGCCGCCGCGTAGTCTCCGCGCACGTAGTCGCAGTGGGCGAGCACGTAGCGCGCGCGCAGGTCGTCGGTCGCGCGCTCGAGCACGCCCTCCGCGACGGCCCGCGCGTCGTCGTAGCGCCCGAGGTCGAGCAGCCACTCGGCGCGCACGACCCCCAGCGCGGGGTCCACGTCGGCGGCCAGACGAGGGAACGCGCGCAGCGCCTGCTCCGGGTCGAGGTCGTAGGTGTCGAGGCACTTCACGAGCGCGGGCTGCGCGCCCTGGACGTGGAACGGCAGGCCGCGAATGTCGGCGAGCGGGCGAGGGGCCGCCCCGCCGGCCTTGAGGAAGAGCAGCGCGAGGGTGATCCGCAGCGACTCTCCGCGGGGTCGGGGGCGGTGCACGGCGAGGCTGTAGGGCCCAGGCTCGAGGGGGAGCGGCGAGCCGTCGGTCCACTGCAGATCCTCGTCGCGCGCGGCGCTGCGGGCCGCGAGGTCGGCCCGCCGGGGATCGAGCAGCACCTCCTGGCCCTGGCGCAGGTAGAGGTCCACGTCTTCGAGGGAGCCGCGCACGCGCACCCAAATGCGATCGGTGCCGGGGGGGACCTCGAGGTTGAGGGTCAGCCCCGTCTGGCCGGCGCTCAGGCCCAGGTGCACGTTGGTGCTCCCGCGGATCGGCGAGGAGATCTGCGCGTCGGGGAGCTTCGCGGGGAGGGGCTTGAGGGGGTCGTCCGTGAGCCCGACCCGCGCGGGGGGAGCGCTGCGCTCGCGGGGCTGCGGCGGAGGCGGATCGACCGTCGGCGGCGTGGCGAGGGGAGGGGTGTCGGGCCGGGGCGGGGTCTCCGTCCCGGGGTCCGGGTCCGGGTCCGGGACGGGGTCCGGGTCCGGGACGGGGTCCGGGTCGAGCGGGGGCGGCGTGGGCTCCCGCGGTGGCTCCACCTGCTCCACGGTCGTACGCGGCTGTGGCTCCGGCTCCTCACCCTCGGTGAGCATGCCGACGAGGGTCAGCGCCAGCACGAGCACGAGCGCGGCCATGCCGCCGGCCGCGAGCTTGAGGCCGAGCGGCACGGTCGACTCGGGGGCGTTCAACCACCCCTCGAGGTCGGCGGCCATGGCCTCCGCGTTCGGGTAGCGCTGCTCCGGGCGCTTCGCGAGCGCGCGCATGGCGACCTTGTCGAGGGCCGCGGGGACGCCCTGGGAGCGCAGGGACGCCGGGCGCTCCTTGGCGATCTTGCGCATGAGCTCGTTGTTCGAGGCGGCGGTGAAGGGCGGGGTGCCCACCAGGAGCTCGTAGAGGATCACCCCCAGCGAGTAGACGTCGGCCCGCCCGTCGACCTCCCCGTGGCGCCCCGCGGCGAGCTCGGGCGGCATGTAATAGGGCGTGCCCAGCGCCGTGCCGGTGCGCGTGAGGTTGCCCTCGGAGTTCACGACCTTGGCCAGGCCGAAGTCGAGCACGTAGGCGCGGGTCAGGCTCTGGTCGACGATGATGTTCCCCGGCTTCAGGTCCCGGTGCAGCACCCCGCAGGTGTGCGCGTAGCCGACCGCCCGCACGACCTGGGTCAGCAAGGCGACCCCCTCTCGGGGCTTCAGCGCGCGGTTCTTGATCAGCTCCTTGAGGTCGCTGCCCTCGACGTAGTCCATGACGTAGTAGGGGTATTCGCCGATCATGCCGCTGTCGTGAACCTGGATCACGTTCGGGTGGCAGAGCTTGGCCATGATCTCGATCTCGGTGCGGAAGCGCTGCTGCTTGGAGCCGCTGAGGCTGTGCAGCACCTTGAGCGCCTGGATCTGACCGAAGCCATTCCGAACCTGATAGACCGCGCCCATGCCGCCGCGGCCGAGCTCGGCGACCACGACGTAGTTCCCGATCTGTGTGCCCGGCTCGAGCCCGGTGCCGCTCCCTACGGAGGCCGCCGCCCCCGCGTGGCTCTTGGAGCCGCTCGGCCGGCTGTTCGACGAGGTCGAGCGGAAGCGCGAGGTCTGCGAGTTGAGCAGGCTGTTTTGCATGTGCGCGGGGTAGCCGCCCGGCTGGGCGGCGTAGCTCCCCGAGCCCGGGAAGGCGCCGGGCGCTGGCGAGGCGCCGAACCCGCCCGTCCCCGACGGCCTGGCGAACGCCCCCGTCCCCGACGGCCGGGCGAACGTCCCCGTCCCCGACGGTCGGGCGAACGCCCCCGTCCCCGAGGGCCTCGCGAACGCCCCCGACCCCGAGGAGCTCGAGTAGCCCGGCCCTTGCGGGGCCCGCGGCGGGAGGAGCACGGTCGCCTCCGACGCAGGACGCTGCGGGGCCAGGATCCCCGAGGTGCTCGTGGCCTGGAAGCTCGAGCCCGCCTGTCCGCAGGTCGGGCAGGTGCCGTGCGGCGGAGCGGCGAGGAAGCACGACTGGCAGCGCCCGCAGCTTCGCGCGCGCGCCCGGAGCTCCTCGCGCAGCGGCTCGAGCCGCGCCCCCAGCACGCCGAGCAGCTGCTGCTCGAGGGTCAGGTGACCCCCCTGGGAGTGCGCAGCGGCCCGCGCCGTACGAAGCTGGCCCAACTCCCCCGCCGTCAGAACGGAGCGTTCGACGATCAGGCGTTCCCAGAGTGCCTCGACGGCAGCGTTCACCAGCGCTCGCTTCATTTAAACCTAGCGAAAGCCGCGGTTTCTAACCAGGGCAGACCATCCCCTCCGGTGAGCCTGGCCCTCTGAGCCTGCGGGTGTAGCCTAGGCGTGTTGCAGCGGTGCATTGCCCAACGGGCATGGGCTGGAGCAGGTATGGCGGGACGCAACCTCTTTCGAATCCTGAACGTGGTCGGGGATCCCCTCCACGCAGCGACGATCGCCTGGCTGCTCGAGCCGCGCGCGGAGCACCGGATCGGCGACGCGCTCCTGAACCAGCTCGTGGGCTTCTTGCGCCAGCACCAGATCTACTGGCCAGGCCCGGGAAAGGACCTGGGCGAGACCCGCAGCCAGGTGCGCGGCGGCGCCCGCGTGCAGGAGATCGTGCTCACCGCCCAGGGAGACTCCGAGCTGGTGATCGTGGTCGGCGGCCACGAGCCCGGCGCGGGCGCGCTGCTGGCCCAGCGCCGGGAGACCGGGGGCGTGACCGCGATCGGCATGGCCGTGATCCCGGGGGCCTTCCCGGCCAAGGACGCGGGCGACGCTCCGATCTGGAGCGGGCTGGACCTGCTCAAGACCCTGCGCGAGGTCGAGGCCGAATGCGAC